>CAKZMA010001088.1 GCA_937127375.1 uncultured Coleofasciculus sp.
TACAGTCCCTAAACCCGCCCCTACAGTCCCTAAACCCGCCCCTACAGTCCCTAAACCCGCCCCTACAGTTGCCCGCCCCTACAGTTGCCCACCCTTACAATTAACTTAAATTAACTCGAATAATTTTAGGTAAACGAACAATTTCTGACGCCCCCTCCTGACTGAGTTGATTGGCTGTTAATGACTTCACTAAATCAGAAATGCCTTCTGCTCCGGTTTTTTGCAGGGTTTGCAAAAGCTGATAACTATGGCTAATTAACTCTGTAACCTGAATTTCCTCATAAATAGGTTGGTAGTCCCCTAAGCGTCTAATTCCCTCCCCAAGCAAAATGACAGCGCCACGCCAGTTAAGATTATTGAGATGGTAGCAAGCTACCGAAATTTGCAATATACCTTGATAAAACTGTTTGTTTGGTTCGGCAGCCTCCATCCACAATGCCTCTAAGGTGTCATGACAGGCATAAAATTCCTGTTGATTAAATTGCTCAACACCTTGCCAAAATTGCTCAGTCATAGGTGATTAATTCTAGAGTATGAGTCATTGGTCATTTAGAGTTGAAAATGACCAATGACTTAAAGACAATTAAGCCATGCTATCTCGAACGGATTGAAGCTCCTCGATGGTAATTTCCTGCTGTTCTCCAGAAAATTCGTTGTCTGGTGTCAAAAACAACATACAGTGGCATTCTTTGCGCTCACGCATGGGGATGCAAGGACAATTCCAGTAGGTGGCTTTCACCTCAGCTTCTTTGTCTTCGTAATGACGGCATGGACATAGGGGTGAACCTAAATCATCTTTATGCTTCGCTAATCCTTCGATGACGACAGCCGTTACCGACGGGTCAGCACAAAAGTAGGTGTCCGTTCGTTTAGCATAGGTTTCGGCGAAATTTTTCATCGCCGCCAGTGTTTTCTCATTGGAAAGATTTGTGCTTTCTGATGTACTCATAAGTAAAATTCGCTAGATACCTTATTCCTTAGTGTGGTTGTTCACTTTTCTTTGCATTTTAACGCAAGCCTTCTAAGTAGGGCTTGCTGAATAACCCAAAAACCTTGAGCCATCAATGCTTTGAGCAGTAGAGAAGGTTGTTCATCTTCAAGGAAATGTGAGACTATCTATCAAAACTATGGCGATAAAATCACCGAAAATGTACCCTTGCTTCCCCTGCTCCCCCTGCGTCCCCCGCTTCCCCCGCTCTTCCTGCTTTTTACCTTAAGTTGACACCAAGGGTACTGCCCACCAGCCTCATCTGAGCGTGCCATTCCGGTTAAGTCCGGGTAAGGGACTGCTGTAGCTGACGTTGTAAGCCTTCCTCTGTATCGATGATTCTACCCGTGCAATTGGTCAGTCCTGAAGTGTGTCGGTCAGGTTGGGCTACTGTGGATGGTGACCAAAATAACCAACGACTACCCGGAGGAAGGGCATTGAGACTAGCGGATTGTTGGGTGAGCCAAATTAAGGGAAGATGGGGAGGATCGCCAGCGTCTGCATCTTCTCCCGGTTGGGTCGCAGCTAGGGCTTCTAAGACAACTTGATTCCCGTGTAATAATCCGGTTCTTGCTGTCCAGAGTCTAGCGTCAAGCTGACGAGAACAGGCATAGAAATAAAGGGAAGCGGCGGCAATCACGGCTGATTCAAAATCCTCAGATTGCCAACTTACCGCACTATCAAGGCAAATGACAATTTCTTGAGACCCCGTAAAGACTTCTAACTCCCGTACCATCAATTCTCCATACCGGGCGCTGGTACGCCAGTGAATCAGACGAGTTGGATCACCCACCCGGTAAGGTCGTAGCGATCGCGTCAGGTCTTCTGTGGCGGATTGAGAACGGCGATCGCTTAACAGTTGTAGACTATCATCTGTGCCAATTTCGTCAACGATTGGACAACTGGTTAAGGGTAATACTGTAGGATACACAATCGCTGTGGCTGGCGCATGGCGGCTACGACGACACCAAAATAATCCTAAGGGGTTTCCAGTTCTTAGTTGGATTTCGTGCCAGTGGTAGACGCCCCGCTTAGTGGTGGAATGGAAATAAACCCAGTGATAGACCCCCCTTGGCGCAATGGTTTCGATCGCGGTTTGCATGGGTTTTCCCAGTTCAGATTGGAGAATGTCCTGAACTTGTAATAACGTTTTGGATTTAGGGGTAGGATTTTCGATATCGATTTCAATGGTGAGTTCATCACCCGCACTAACTGGAAAGATAGGACGGCGGTGGACTTGAAGATGACGTAGCGATCGCGGCGGTAAGATGACAGCTAATCCCAATAGCGCAAACGTTATACCACTGATGACATACAGCCACCCTGACATAGTATTGGTCGCCGCACCAAAGAAACAAATCGCAATACCCGCTAATATCCATCCAGCATAAGCAGGAGTGACCCAATGGGTTTCTAACCAATCCGTGATCCGAGTGATGATGCCCATTTAACACACTCCCTACCCCGCTTAGGCTTTGATCGTCTCACATTAAATCCAAAAAATAGATTATAGATTATTTACTGTTGATGAAACCATGCCGTTAGTGCCACCGCCAAAGCATCGGCTGCATCATCTGGCTTAGGTATACTCTCTAAATTCAACTCTCGCGCCACCGCTTGCTGTACCTCGTGCTTGTCTGCATTCCCATAACCTGTCAACGCTTGCTTCACCTGTCCAGGTGTAAACTCTACCATTGACACCTGATGCTGGGCTAACACCAAGGTGACAACCCCCCGTGCCTGAGCCACAGTAATTGTATTACCCATCCGGTAAAAAAACAGCTTCTCGACGGCAACTAGATCCGGTTGGCACTGCTCCAGGATAGTATGTAAATCTTCGTAAATTGTACAGAGTCGCTTTCCCAATTCTGTCCGCGCTGGCGTCTGAATTACACCAAAATCCAATAACTGTACAGATTCAGATGTCGATTTTCCCCGAACCTTGGTCATTGGTTTAACTTCAGCGTGGCAGATAATTGCCCCAAAGCCTAAAATCGCTAACCCTGGGTCTAGTCCTAAAATTCGCTTTCCCATCTACCTTGCTATCTCCTAGAACACCAGTCTAGTGCATGATGGCAAACGTTTCTGAACTCATGGACGCAAGCCCAGTTGGGTTCTAACGTGTCATTCTGAGCCTAGCGAAGGGTCAAAACTTCCTCATTCAGCCAGATGCCATGAACAGTAAGACCTGTATTCAAGGGATGATTGTGTAGCTCGTGTTACAGTTTTGAGGAATTCTAGCATCGACTTCGATGACACCGACTGGTGTTCTAGTCGTTGTGATTCTTGACGTTCTCCGTTGGATTAATCAGTCGTCCCGGTATAATTTCCAGAATGTATCCTGACCAACCTATCCTCCCAGCTAATAAAAGAATATGGCACAGTTGACAGCAGACAATCCTACACCTCCCGTCAAGGACTTGAGCAATTGCCCTGCTCTTAGCTAAAGTCTATCCAGTTTTGTTCTCCGTTTCTGGTATCAGCAATGTCCTCAATTAGTCTCCTCAAACGCGCTCTACGAACCCTGCATAACGAGTCAAGAGGTAGGACGCCCCGACAATTCAATCGGTGGTTTAAGTGGTTAGCCCCTGGACTATTCGTCAAACGCTGGTTGCTTCTGAGTGCCATAGGTGTACTACTGACAAGTCTGGGGGTAGCGATTTGGGCAAAGCTAACCCCCATTTTTTACTTAATCCAACTCACGTCCACCATTCTGGAAACAATCACCACGGTTATTCCCAACTATGTATCTGGACCGATCGCGATTATTTGTGGTCTGATGTTTATCTTCTGGGGACAAACCCGGACGGTGGGCTCGATTACTGAGGCACTAAAACCCGGAGGGGATGAAGAACTGGTAGACGTGCTGATCGCCCATCGTCGCCTGTATCGCGGTCCGAAAATTGTCGTCGTGGGAGGCGGTACTGGGTTGTCTACCTTACTCCGAGGACTGAAAATTTACAGCGCCCATATCACTGCCATTGTCACCGTAGCCGATGATGGCGGTTCCTCTGGGCGGCTGCGGCAAGAATTTGGGGTTTTGCCTCCGGGAGATATTCGCAACTGTTTGGCAGCTTTAGCAGACCAAGAAAAACTATTAACCGAACTGTTTCAATACCGTTTCTCAGCGGGGAATGGTCTGGTGGGTCACAGTTTTGGTAATTTATTCTTGACGGCAATGAGCGAGATTACCGGGGACTTAGAACGGGCAATTGCCGCCAGTTCTCAAGTTTTAGCCGTGCGCGGACGAGTTCTTCCGGCGACATTGAGTGATGTCTGTCTCTGGGCAGAATTAGAAGATGGGCGTCGGATTGAAGGCGAATCGAATATTACGGCTGCCAATGGTAAAATCGTCAAGATGGGTTGCACGCCAGAAAATCCTCCAGCTCTTCCCGCCGTTCTCAAAGCGATTCACGAAGCCGATTACATTATTATTGGTCCGGGTAGTCTGTATACCAGCATCCTGCCGAATCTGTTAGTGCCAGAAATTACGGATGCGATCGCGGCAAGTACGGCTCCCCGAATCTATGTGTGTAATATCATGACTCAACCGGGTGAAACGGACGGATATACGGTTGCTGATCATATTCGCGCCCTGGACAATGGTTGTGGTCACTCTTTGTTTGATGCGGTTTTGGTGCATCGAAAAGTGCCTTCTGCCGAAGCATTGATTAAGTATGCCCAAGTCAATTCCCACCCGGTTTTTCTGGATCGCGAAGAAACCGAAGAGTTAGGACGCCGCATTGTTTTAGCGAATGTCATGGATGAAGATGAGAACACGAATCTAGTGCGCCATAATCCGGAAAAGTTAGCACGGGTGTTACTACGCTGGTACAGTCGCGCTCATCTGATGTAAAAGGGGTAAGGAATGACTAAATTCCGTCTAACCGATGCACAAGCCACGCGATCGCTAGGTGTTCGTCTGGGGGAATCTTTGAGAGCGGGTAGCGTGATTTTGCTAGAGGGGGATTTAGGTGCGGGTAAAACCACACTGGTGCAGGGAATTGGTGTAGGCTTGGGAATCACCGACGCGATTGTCAGTCCTACGTTTACTCTGATTAACGAATATCCCGAAGGACGCATTCCCCTCTATCATCTAGATTTATACCGCCTAGAACCCGAAGCCGTAGCCGCCTTAGACCTAGAAAGCTATTGGGAAGGCGTGGAAATGCCCCTGGGAATCGTCGCGATCGAGTGGGCGGATCGATTACCCTATTTACCAGAATCTTATCTGCATTTGAATTTAACCTATTTAAGCGAAGGTGGACGTCAAGCCCAACTGATTTCTGTCTCGACGGGGAAATCTGAGGCGGCGATAAAACTGCCTCTATAAGGTAAGTAGGTGAGGACAATTAAAGTTAACGGTAGGGATCGTCATTCGTCATTCGTCATTTGTCATTTGTAAGGGTTTGAGGCTTGTTAACATGTCTTAGTACAGCGGACAAATGCTCAATCACTCCAAATTCGCCAAATTCATTTTACTAGAGCCATTTTTAAACTCATTCTGATAAGCATTTATTTTCTCGACAAATTCTTCGGTCAACCGCATAAACGCTTTTGCCCCTGAAGAATTGGGAGAAGCGATAACCGCCGGCATAAAACTATCAACCGCCTTAGCCACATTCACATCCATCGGAATGCGATTCTTAAACAATTGCGTCGGAACAAAATCTTCGGTTACCCGATTCATCACCTGCTTGTAATATCGACCCAGCAATCCTCCGGATAAAATAAAGACAATGCCTAATAACTGTAAGTCGAGAGACATGTTAGACTTATGACTCTCCTTCAATTTGGCAATCCGCCGTTCTAAAAGCTGAATTCCCACAACCGATAAAGGTTCAGGACGAGCTGGAAGTAAATAAAAATCACTGGCAACAATACCGCTACGGGTTAACAGATTATAGCCAGGAGCGCAATCTAAGATAATAAAGTCATAGTTATCTATCACAGGTTCTAAAATACTTTTAATCAACAGCCGCTCAAACCGATTCCACACCTGATTAAAATTGGGAGTCTCTTCGCGACTGGCTTCTTGATGCAGCATCTCGGAGACTAAATACTCATCATACAGATCAATATCTCCCGGCAATAAATCCAATCCTTTTACCGAACAAACGTAAGATCGAATCACATCCTGAATCGTCAGTTTGGCGTGGCGATTGGGACGAATTGCCTTATCAATTAACTGATTCAGCGTGCGTCTCGCTTTTCTGGCTTTAGCAAAATCTTGAGGGGCGATTAAGCTGAGTGTAGCGCTGATTTGGGTATCTAAATCAACCACTAAAACCCGTTTTTGATGCTGTTTCGCCAAACAAGTTGCCAAGTTGACGGTTAGCGTCGTCTTTCCAACGCCGCCTTTCATGTTAACTGTGGCAATGACAAATCCCATGATAAAATCCTTTTGGAGAAACGTTACCCAGTTAGGTATCAGCCCGCCTAGATTATAAACGCCGTATTGCGTCTGAAAATTCCCTAGCTTTCGGCAACAGTCTACTATAGTAAGCGATTTTACCCATCCTTTGTGAATAAGTTTCTGTAGGGGCGGGTTTCACGACTATCGTTTGAAATGGTGCGTTACGCTTCGCTAACGCACCCTACACCCGCCCCGCCTCAAGGATAAAATTGTCACAGGGTATATCGTTACGCCCGGTTTCCACCAGACGGGCGGGTTTCGTCAAGTTATGGGTTTGTGCCAAACTGTCATCGGTAAAACCCGCCCCTACAACCCTGTCTTCCTATTCCTTATCGTTATTTCCATCTTCCCCGCCACCTGAGGTTACGCCATTCGCTGGAGAAATTCTTTGGTTAACTCGGTAAACGCTTTAGCACCCGTGGAGGTGGGTTCAGTGAGTACCACAGGTTGAAACTCATCAACGGCTTTAGCGATGGCGACATTGGTGGGAATTTCGGTGATAAAGACTTTATCGTCACCAAAATCAGAACGGACTCGCTTCTTGACTTTCCTTGCCATCGTCGTCGCATGACCGAGGGAAGAAAAGACAATACCCAGTAGATTGAGTGTAGCGCGATCGCTCTGCTTAAGTCTCCGGATACGACCTTCCAAAATCCCCATCCCCACAACCGATAAAGGTTCAGGCTTGGCGGGAATCAGATAAAAGTCACTGGCAATTATACCACTGCGCGTCAGTAAATTATCTCCTGGCGGGAAATCCAGCAGAATCCAGTCATAATTAGAGACAATCGGTTGCATAATCCGCTTCACTAACGCATCTTCCAGATGATTCCAGCCTTTTTCAAAGTCTTGCTGATGGCTATTGGCTTGTCTATAAATCTGGGTCGCTAATAAGAAATCGTTGTACAGTTCTATATTTCCGGGAATCAAGTCCAATCCTTTGACCTGACAAATGTTGGGGATAATCACATCCTTAACGGTAAGGAAGGATAACGAATCGGATTGAAAGGCTTGATTAACTAATTGTTGTAGCGTGCGCTTTTGTTTACGGCATTTCGTAAACTGTACCGGAGGGATTAGGCTGAGAGTCGCATTAATCTGGGTATCGAGATCAACAATTAAGACTCGCATCCCATGGTCTTTCGCCAGACTTGTCCCCAAGTTGACGGTGAGTGTGGTTTTGCCCACACCCCCTTTCATATTGACGATTGAAATAACGTGTCCCATTCATGGTTGTTTTGACGATGCTTATATCATACTCGGCTCTGCCTGATTCGGTGGAGAGGGAGAACGTTAGTCAGGGTGAGTTTAGTCGCTTATGGGTCAAAAAGAAACTATAATAGTGAAACCCGCCCCTACACAAAACTCTCGCACTCCCTCTGCGTACCTCTGCGTTAAAACCTCTGCGTACCTCTGCGTTGAAAAAATATCCTTCCCCCTTCACAATTCAATCCTTTGGGCAAATAAACTCTGTAACCGTTGCAACTTCGCCCCAACTTTATAAAGTAAATCTCCTTTCCCCAAAAGATAAGCCGCTTCCGATTGTCTCCCGCCTAAAATAATCTCGGAATCCGCTTCACTAGCTGTCCGCAACGCCACTCTTCCTGGTAAATTTGACCGAATAATCGGTGTAACCACCCTCGCCTCTGGACGTTGAGTAGCAATAATTAAATGGATACCCGCCGCTCTCGCCTTTGAACCCAACCGTGTGATACTCAATTCTAAAGCATTGCGGATATCTTTTTCGGTCATAAAGTCAGCATATTCGTCAAAGATACAGACAAGACGGGGTAAAGGTGGGTTATTCTGTTGATTGTAAGCATCCAGGTGAGAACATCCCGCCTGCTCAAATCGCTGATAACGCCGTTCCATTTCCGCGACTAAATTATCCATCAGAGCGATCGCATTGTCGCTATCCTTGACGATAGGGGAGTATAACCAGGGGATTTGCTCGAATTCGGGAAAGGTGACACGCTTGGGATCAACCAGGGCGATTTTAAGCTGTTGGGGGGAATGGCGATAGAGTAAGGATAACAGGAGCGATCGCAAAAATTCACTCTTCCCGCTTCCCGTCGTACCCCCCACCAAAAAGTGACAGGTATTCGCGTCTGATAAGTCAGCTTCTACCAGTTTCCCATCTAAATCCACACCAATGGCAATTTTTACGGGGGCATGGGCTGATGGCGTCCGGGATGTGATATAATTCTCAAGCCGCGCCACTTGTCGATCTGGACGCGGTAAATCGACGCTGACATACCCCGGTTGCGGCGCAATCAGGGGAGGATGAGTAATCCCAAGTTGTACCTGTAAATCAGCCGATAATCTCAGCAACCTGTTAACCGTTACCCCCAGACTCGGTCTCAGTTTCACCCGAATAAACGCTGGACCAACGGCTGTTCCCACACAAGTCACATCTATCCTAAAGGATTGTAAAGTCTCAACTAACTGTTGCGCGATCGCATCACTGTTCGTAGTAAGCGCTTTAGCGCCATCACTGTTCGTAGTCAGCGCTTTAGCGCCATCACTGTTCG
>CAKZMA010001089.1 GCA_937127375.1 uncultured Coleofasciculus sp.
TCCGTTATCGGTGAGATAGGGCGGGTTTTGTTGTTCCGTTATCGGTGAGATAGGGTGGGTTTTGTTGTTCCGTTATCGGTGAGATAGGGCGGGTTTTGTTGTTCCGTTATCGGTGAATAGCGGAATTTATTCCCTAAACCCGCCCCTACAATTATGGCTAAACCCGCCCCTACAATTATGGCTAAACCCGCCCCTATAATTGACAAATGTGTCATGGTATGTGTGGAAAATAAGTTTTGACTTAACTCCCTTCATCCTTTCTCCGCATAGCTTGCTTCATCTCCCGAACTGCCCGTTCTAATCCAACTAGCGAAGCTCGTGCGATAATGCTATGACCAATATTAAGTTCTTCCATACCTTCTAAACAAGCCACTGGGTAGACATTCCAATAGGTTAAACCATGACCTGCATTCACCCGCAACCCAGCCGCGATCGCATCTTGGCATCCTTTGGCTAACAGATCCAGTTGCGTTTGGCGACTGGCTTCGTCTTTGGCTTCTGCATAGGAACCTGTATGCAGTTCAATAAACTTAGCGTTAATTGCCGCCGATGCTTGGATCTGGGCAGGATCAGCATCGATAAATAGACTAACGGGAATCCCGGCATCTTGCAACTGAGTCACCACTTCACCCAGGCGGGATTTTTGACCCGCAATATCCAATCCTCCCTCGGTTGTGACTTCCTCCCGCCGTTCTGGAACTAGGGTAATATAATCCGGTTTAATATCGAGTGCGATCGCGATCATTTCCTCCGTTGGTGCCATTTCCATATTTAAGTGAGTTCGCACCGTCTGACGCAAGAGTCGGATATCCCGATCTTGGATATGGCGTCGATCTTCCCGCAGGTGTGCGGTAATCCCATCCGCACCCGCTAATTCGGCTAACACCGCCGCCGCCACCGGATCGGGTTCCACAGTGCGCCGCGCCTGTCGAATTGTGGCAATGTGGTCAATGTTGACGCCAAGGGTTAGCACTCGCGTTTTTCTCCTGAAACCGTTTTCTCTACAGCCCTTTATTGTATCTGAGTAGGGGTTTGGTTACCAAACCCCTACCAGTTCCCCCAGGGTCTGTTCAATTAAGCACAAAAAGGCAATGGGCTTGGAGAAAATTAACAATGTTTTAACGTCAAAACGCCACAGCTGAACCACGTTGCCCAACTGGTTAAGTTTTATGACAAAAAAAATTAGACTCAATGATTTGAGATACTCTGGCTACTGAGATGAAAATTAGGTGTTTTTTTCTGGTGATTATCAGCCACTAGATGGGCTTTAGTAAGTTGGTACTAAGCGATAGCATAATCATTTATTTAAAGAATCAGTGTTACTTTAAAACTGCCTAATTGAGTCAAGCCAGCCTAACTAGCTAGCTGTGAACCAATCGAAACCGTGCTAATCGCCAGTTTTGGCAGGTTTTTTATGAAGTGTTGAAGACAAGGTATAAGACGACTATCTTATATCAAAATTTACTATAGCTATCCAATTCATTGAACTTCCACCCAGGCGTAACAACAATTTTCAGCAAATAAGCGTAAATGGACTATGACCTCAAGCCAGCTACCCTTTGAATTACCGGATTTTTATATGCCTTGGCCCGCGCGTGTGAACCCCAATGTACAGGGGGCACGCCTACACTGCAAGGAATGGGCGTATCGGATGGGCATCCTCAGCTCGGATGAGGATACCGTATGGGATGAAGAAACCTTTGAGGCAATGGATTTCGCTGGCTTTGCCGCTGCCACTCACCCAGATGCACCGGCACCGGAGTTGGACTTACTCAGCGATTGGTATGTTTGGGGGTGGTTTGTCGATGACTACTTTCCGCGAACATTCGAGGGTGGAAGTTCAGATATAAAAGAGGCAAAGGCGTATTTGACTCGACTGCTGTCCTTTATGCCCAGCGATCTAGCCACTCCTATACCGGAGTCCCAGAACCCGACTGAATACGCCCTAGCAGATCTGTGGCCTCGTACCGCACCAACGATGTCAGTGCAGTGGCGACAGCGGTTTGTTGAACACATCCGAGTCATGGCAGAAGCCAACCTACGAGAACTGTTCAACACGGGCAATAACCAGGAGTGGATACTCGATCCAGTTGAATACATCGCGCTGCGCCGTCAGATAGGCGGGGTGTTTTGGTCGGCCGACTTGGTCGAACATTCCCTAACGGTTGAGATTCCACCAGAGCTCTATGACAAGCGACCGATCCAGGTACTCAATGACACCTACGCGGATAGCGTCGGTCTACGCAACGATATCATTTCCTACCAGAAGGATATTGATGACGGCAAGGTCAATAACTGTGTAGTGGTCGCGGAACACTTCTTCAACACGGAGATCCAGGAAGCTGTTAACGTCGTCAATGACTTGGTGACTTCACGACTATTCCTGTTCGAGAATACCATGACGGTGGAACTACCCCCACTATTGGATGAGTATAGGTTGGATAGTGAGGCACGATACCGGGTATTTCGCTATGTGAAAGCACTGCAAGACTGGATGGCTGGGGATCTGGAGTGGGAACTCCGACCCGGAGGTCGATACCTACCCGCCGAATCGAAAAAGGAATCGGCACTCGGAGGCCCCAAAGGCTTGGGTACGGCAGCGGCGCGTATCGGCTTATCGCCGGCGGCGATGGGACTAAGGGTAAGAACTTATAATTATATTCCTTTCCAGACGGTGGGAAAAACGCCCCTACCCGAGTTTTATATGCCCTTTTCGACAAGATTGAATCCGCACCTAGAAGAAGGGCGACGGACATCTAAGGAATGGGCTTACGAAATGGGAATGATCGGTATTCCTGGCATCAGTTTCTGGGATGAACAGAAGTTTGATGCGATCGATGTGGCGTTGATGTCTGCATTAATTTATCCGGATGCTCCCCAAGCTGTCTATGAGCTGGCGGCAAAAGGCCAGGTTTGGGGTTTTTACATTGATGGTGTATTTGAGGGACGCTACTTAGCGACCCGCAACATAGTGGGGGGTAGAGTGTACCTGGCTCGACTATTGGCATTGATCGCTAGCGACTCTGGTCCGATGTTGATGCCAACTAACCCATCGGAACGTGGTTTAGTGTATCTATGGCAGAGAATGACTTCTTTTTTGTCTGCCGAGGACAAGGAGGAGATGAGGGGCTCCCTCGTAAAAATATTTGAAAGTTGGGCGTGGCAACTTGACCACCAGGCACAAAATCGTATCCCCGACCCAATCGATTATATCGAGACAAGCGGCAAGACATTTGGTTTTGATTTCGTGATGCTCTTGAACCAAGGCGAGAAAATGCCCCCTGAGCTTTATGACACTCAACCGGTACAAAGCATGCACAAAGCGGCTGCCAATGTTTCCGGTTTAGTCAATGACATCGTATCCTATCAGAAAGAAATGGAATCTGAAGGCATACTCTTCAATAGCGTGTTGATCGCTCAGCATTTTCTTGACTGTGATGTAGCACAAGCGGTTGAGATTGTTAACAACCTGATCACGGCGCGGGTGCGTGAGTTTGAACACATCGTCGCCACCGAACTCCCAGCGCTCTGTGAGGACTTTGACTTAGATGCAAGGAATCGCGAGCTGCTCTTTAGCTATGTTGAACAACTACAGATCATGATGTCTGGTCTGTCCAAATGGTTCTTGGGTTCCGACTACTACAAAGAATTTGAATTTAAACGAGATCCCAGCCCCAGGAACTTGTTCAATGTGCCTACCGCTTTAGGTTGTTCAGCCGCACGGATAACATCGTTGGTCAACTACTCACGGTTACTTCGTTGAACCGTGAGCTTGGAAGAATCAGATTCGAGTAACAGTTGTCTACCGCATGAGTTTCTAGATGGTACGCACCTCCGGATGTTTTCCTAGTTCGGAAAAACTGCAAGACCTCTGATTAGGTCGCCTTAAGAGGGGACATCTTTCTAGAAATGGCGGTAAGGAACAAGTAACTTGTATAAGGATTATCTCCTATGCAGCGAGTACCAGTAATTTCACCGGGCGGACATCCGCTAATGCCCACAAAGGCATCAAGAGCTAGGCGTTGGCTCAGACAAGGAAAGGCAAAAGTTTATCCGAATGACTTGAATGTGTTTGCAATTCAACTTATATTCAACCCGTCTGGGCATGACACTCAGGACGTAGCTATTGGTATCGATCCCGGTAAACTGTTCAGCGGCGTTGGGGTTCAGAGTTATAAGGCAACCCTGCTACTGCTGCATCTAATTCTCCCGTTCCCCAATGTCACAAAAAAGATCACAGCAAGGCGGATACTCAGGAGAGCTAGACGCGGACGAAGAATCAATCGCAAACTGCCTTATAAACAACGGTGTCATAAAGCCAAACGGTTTGATAACAGAGTCCACAAGAAACTACCTCCAAGTATTAGAGCTAATCGCCAGTTAGAACTGAGAGTAGTCAAAGAAATAGTTCGACTATTCCCTATCTCTAATATTGTTTACGAGTACATCAAAGCTCGTGGTGACAAAGGTTTTAGTCCGGTAATGGTTGGTCAAAAAGTCATGTTGAAATGGCTGGAGAAGCTGGCACCAACAACTACTCAGTACGGCTGGCAAACCTCTAATCTCAGGCAGTGGCTAAAGCTGACCAAGGAAAAAAGCGACAAGTCAAAAGCTGTGGCAGAAACTCACAGCAATGATGGTGTGGCACTGGCTGCTAGTCATTTTGTTAAGTGGAAAGACTGGCATGACAAAAATGCACATGGAGGCTATTGGGATGGTGAAGTGGTTGCCACTGTAGCCCCCTTCAAGGTGATAGCTAGAGTAGGTGTTTACAGGCGTCAGCTTCACTTCTCCAATCCCGACAGCCACAAACC
>CAKZMA010001090.1 GCA_937127375.1 uncultured Coleofasciculus sp.
GGCTCTAAAATTCGCTGCAATATCCCCGTTTTATCTTTCGTCTCTTGCAACAGCATTGGTGCAACCCCTAGATTTAAAACAGAGGGGGCGATATGAATATTCTCAATATCCGTTTCTAAAATAACCTTAGTAATTGGAACACCACTATACCCCTGACATTGATTTAAAAAAGCATCATACATTGAATAGGTTAAACATCTACCATCAATCCCCAATCCGGATGTCGCATTCCCTTGAGGATCAAAATCCACCACTAAAACTTGATTTCCCCGTTTAGCCAAACACCCCGCCACATTCACACAAGTCGTGGTTTTCCCCGTTCCCCCTTTAACATTAGCAAACGCCACAGACTTTCCTTCTTTCTTACCCATCAATCCACCTCAAAAGCATACACATAATCACAGCACCCCATCCTCTAACCCCCTCTGCGCCCCTCTGCGCCAACCTCTGCGCCCCTCTGCGTTAAAAAATCTTAATCCATCACCGTAAAATCAACCACTTTATCCACATCCAGAAACAGCAATAATCGATTTGGCAACTTATAAGAACCGCGAATTAACTCTCGCACCTCCCCCCTAAACGTATCCGGAGAACGTTCAAAAATGTCATCGGATACATCTAAAACATCGCCAATTCCATCCACTAACAAACTCACCGTTTCCTCAGGGGTTCGGACAATTATATTGATAGGTAACGGATCATAATCCCGTGGCTTTAACTCCAATCGCCGTCGTAAATCAATCGCCGTCACAATTTGTCCGCGTAAATTAATTAAACCCGCCACAACCGGAGGCGCAAGGGGAACTCGTGTCATCTCCTGATGACGTAATATTTCTTGAACATTTTCTACCTCAATTCCCAAGAAAAGATTATCGAGGAAAAAGGTACATAATTGAGTAGTATTTGTCATTTATTATTCGTCATTTGTGCTAGTTAATTGCCTATTTACTTAAATCTCAACTAACATCGGCTTAACTACTGATAAACCCTGCTCAATGAGAGCATGAACATCAATAATTTCAGTAACTTTACCCTGAATCACCGCTGAACAGAGAATTGCCTGTTGTGGAGATACTCCTTTAATATTAATACCTTGTTCAACAATATCCAGAACCTGATCCACC
This sequence comes from uncultured Coleofasciculus sp., assembly GCA_937127375.1. Taxonomy (GTDB): domain Bacteria; phylum Cyanobacteriota; class Cyanobacteriia; order Cyanobacteriales; family Coleofasciculaceae; genus Coleofasciculus. Next base: position 1,125 of record CAKZMA010001090.1, read on the forward strand.
ACTAACCCCACTTGTTTGTCTCCCTCCAAAGAAACAACAATCACGGGTTGTTTATCCTCACTAATTTCCGATTGGCGATCGCGCACCTGAAACCCTGGAGAACCGTTGCTCAAAACAGCCGATAAATGAATCAGCGGCATGATATGCTGGCGATATTGAATCACCTCTTGATCACCCAAATATTCGATGCGATCGCGGGAAAATTCTTCTAGGCGTGATACCTTAGACAAAGGAATTGCCAAACGTCGCTGATTGGCGGCGTGGAAGACTAAAAGCTGCTGGGGAATAGCGGCAGAATTCACCGATTGACTGTCCTCATTCACTAATGCTTTTTCCTTGTCCGGAGAAGTGATCAGCGTTTTTTGCGCTAACCCTTGGACATCTAAAATTAATACCACTTTCCCATCCCCCATAATTGTCGCCCCCGCAAAACAAGCTAGGGATTTTAGCGGTTTTCCTAAAGGTTTAACCACAATTTCTTGGGTATCGTTAATCACATCCACAACTAACCCAAAAGGTTTTTCAGTGGCTTGAACTACAACAATGTTAATCGTTTCATCCTCTTGTTCAGGACTTAAATTTTGCTTATGGGCGTTCGAGGTTTTCCCTATACCGCTATACTCCTGCACTTCGGTATTATTTTCCAGTTGCAACACCTGATTTAAGTAAACCAAGGGTAATAAATTCCCCCGTAACCGATAAACAGGTGTTCCATGAAACCATTCGATCCGCTGTTCAGCTTGTTCGCGATCTAAACGTACCAGTTCTAACAGATTCACTTGGGAAATGGCGTAGCGATCGCCGCCACTGGTAATAATTAATGTCGGAATAATTGCCAAAGTTAGGGGAATTTTTAGTTTAAAAGTTGTCCCTTTGCCTAACCAAGTTTCGACATCAATTGTGCCACTAATCCTCTCAATATTTGCCCGAACTACATCCATTCCCACACCCCGTCCGGAAATATTGGTGACAGTTTTGCTGGTGGAAAAACTGGGTAAAAAGATGAGGTGAAGCGCTTCCTGTTCGGTCATTTGCAGGGCTTGCGTCGGCGTAATTATTCCCTGTTGTAGCGCCTTTTGTTTCAGGTTTTCGGGATCAATTCCTTTGCCATCATCAGACACTTCAATATTAACGTGTCCGCTTTCGTGATAAGCGCGGAGTAACAAGCGCCCCACTTCCGATTTTCCGGCGGCTGTCCTCACATCTGGGGTTTCTAAACCATGATCCAGACAATTGCGGACAAGATGGGTTAGCGGATTCGCGATCGCTTCGATTAAGGTTTTGTCTAATTCTGTCTCTTCTCCCTCCATTTCCAATTGCACTTGCTTGTTTAAACTCACCGCAATATCGCGCACGACACGGGGGAATTTACTCCAAATGGTGCGAATGGGTTGCATCCGGGTTTTCATCACCCCTTCTTGCAATTCGGAGGTGACTAAATTTAATCGTCCCGATGCTGATTTAAACGCATCATCATGTTCAGCATTTACCGCCTGTTTATTGGCAAATTCTAAAATTTGATTGCGACATAATACCAATTCTCCCACCAGATTCATTAATTTATCCAGGAGATTAACATCAACACGGATGGCGCTATTGGTGATTGGAGATGGGGAATTGGAAATTGGGGTTTGGGTTTCGGATTCCTCATCCTTGATCCTCTCCCCATTCTCAACAGGTAATGCGTTTAACTGATTGAATAAAGCCGTGCGATCGCGTGAACTTTCTTCGCCAGTGGTTTCGAGACTCTCAAAGTGATCGCGGATGGCGTCGATCACTTGTAATAACGCATTGGTAATACCTGGTGTTACCGGAATACTCGCTTCCCGTAAACGACTGAGTAAATTTTCTCCCCCATGGGTAATTTCCTGTAATTTCTCCAAACCGAGAAAACCACTGTTTCCTTTGATCGTGTGCAGATGGCGGTAAATCCGGTTGATCACCTCTGGATCTGAGGTGCTTTGTTCCAAGGCGACTAAATCCCCTTCGAGTTGATTCAGGTGTTCGTAGCCTTCCACTAAGAATTCCTTGAGATCCTCATCGATTTCCATTCAACTCTCTCAAGATTGCTGCTGTATGATTGCGAAACTAACTTTGCCTATTATATTCTAATTACAAAATTTAGCAAACCTTAACATTTGTACTAATGTGACACCTGGATTAAACTCTAGCCAAAAAAAATAACCCGTTTCCAGGAGTCCAACTGCCTCTTTTTTATCGGATAAGAGAAAAATAACCATCGTACACCGAGTACAATGCGATCGGCATCAACCATCAACCCTGAACGATGAACCATCACCCATCAACTATCACCCATCACCCATCACCCATCAACCCTGAACTAGAAACCATTACCCAACACTTTAATATCCTTGACCGAATTCCTATCGGATTGTGTATTATCCGACAAGATTTTGTGGTTTTATTTTGGAACCATATCTTAGAAAACTGGACAAAACTGCCCAAATCTGAAATCGTTGGTACATCCTTAGCGACCCATTTTCCGCAAGTGAATCAACCGCGATATAAAACTCGCTTAAAGCAAGTATTCAAGAGTCGCTTACCTGCGGTATTTTCATCACAACTGCACGGATCTCTGATTAGTCAAGATCAACCGCAGACTAAGAAACGAATTCAAGAAACCAGTGTTACGCCAATTCCGGCACTTATTGGCGATGGGGTTTATGCTTTAATCGCAATTCAAGATGTCACCGAACTCACTCAGCGGATTCAAAACTATCAGGATGAACTGCAACGACGTAAGCAAGTCGAAGCTAAATTAAAACAAGCCAAAGTCGAAGCCGAATCTGCCAACAAAGCTAAAAGTGAATTTGTGGCAACAATGAGCCATGAAATTCGCACACCCATGAATGGTATTATCGGCATGACCGAATTGTTATTAGATAGTCGGTTATCTCCGAATCAGCGAAATTTTGTGAATACGATTCGCACCAGTGGGGATGCGTTACTTGCCATTATTAATGATATTCTGGACTTTTCTAAGATTGAAGCCAACCGACTGGAGTTAGAAGCAGAAGCCTTTAACTTAAGAACTTGTATTGAAGATACCTTAGATTTAGTCGCACCCAAGGGGGCGGAAAAACATATTGATATTGCCTATCAATTAGACTCGACAACCCCGACGACAATTCTAGGGGATGTCACGCGACTGCGGCAAATCTTGCTGAATTTACTCAGTAATGCGATTAAGTTTACTGAACAAGGAGAAGTGGTTCTCTCTGTTTGTGCTAATAAATACCCAGAGATCAATGAGGAATATCGTAGAGATGTGACGGTGGAATGTCTAGACGTTTCCCATCAATACGAAATTCAATTTACGGTGAGAGATACAGGAATTGGAATTCCCCCTGAACGGATGAATCGACTCTTTAAACCCTTTAGCCAGGTGGATAGTTCCACAACCCGGAAATATGGGGGAACGGGGTTAGGATTGGTGATTAGTAAACGTTTAAGTGAAATGATGGGCGGTACGATGTGGGTCGAAAGTGAAGTGGGCAAAGGATCTCAATTTTCTTTTACCATCCAGACACAATCAATCCTCTCATCAATCCCTCAACAGTTGGATGTTCCCCAACCTGAGTTAACAGGTTTACGGGTATTAGTTGTGGATGATAATGCGACGCATCGCCAAATTCTGACCCTACAAGCAAAGTCTTGGGGAATGGTGGTTCGTTGTGCGAAGTCAGGATTCCAAGCGCTAAAACTATTGCGTCGTGAATCTAAATTTGACCTGGCAATCCTAGACTACCACATGCCTAAATTAGATGGTGTGGCGCTAGCGGAACGAATTCAGGCTTTACCCCAAGGAAAAAATCTACCGTTATTAATTCTGAGTTCTGGCGGGAAACCGAGTCGTCATGAATACCAAGGGCGAGTAGAATTTGCTGCCTTTATTTATAAGCCAATTAAGCAAGCACAACTGCATCAGGTTTTGCTACAAATTGCCGAAAAAAAACCCACACCGATAAAACCCAGCGTCTCGCCGCCTCAATTTAACCCTGAACTGGCGAAAAAACTACCCTTAAAGATTTTGTTGGTAGATGATGTAGAAATTAATCATCAAGTTGCCTGTGAAATGTTGCAACGGTTAGGATATGGCGCCGATATTGCTAATAGTGGACAAGAAGCGCTGGTGGCGGTGAGTCGTTGTGATTACGATATCATCTTTATGGATATGCAAATGCCGGGGATGGATGGGCTGGAAACGACTCGGCGAATTCGTCAGCAATTCTCCGAAGAGATGGGGAACCATGAAGCAACTTGTCGAGAGGTTTCGGTGGAACGTCTGGAAGCTGGGGGACAAATGACGAAGGACAAATCCTACCGCCCTTGGATTATTGCGATGACGGCTAATGCGATGAAAGGCGATCGCGAAACCTGTATTGAGGCGGGTATGAATGACTATATGAGTAAGCCTGTGCGAGTGAAAGCGCTGGTGCAAGCATTGCAGCATTACGCCAAGGAGATGGAAAGTAGAAAGGGTATTGAGAAAACTGAGAACTTGACTAAACCCGCCCTTATCGAGGACAAGGGAGATTGTCCTTCAACTGAAACACCCGATCCTCCAACCAACCCACCTACGATGAATAGACAGGCTATTGAAGAATTAAAGCAACTCATAACTCGTGCGAGTACGCTGATAGCTGAACTTGAAGCCGAGTATCAGCAGGAACCGGATCAGGGACAAACCAACTCCCCTGGAATCACACCAATTCATGAAAATGGGCAAAACAGCGAATCACAAAGCGCGATCGCATCCACGGTAGCAGAGATTTCACCCCTTGATCCAGAAACCTTTGAGGAGTTAAAAGACTTAATGGGAGAGGATGCAGAGGACTTTTGGCTAGAAATTGTGAATACATTCCGCCAAGCTGCACCCCTGCACCTGCAAGGGATTCGAGAGGCGATTACCCAACAAGACACCGCCGCGATTCAAGCCACCGCCCATAGGTTACGGGGTGCTTGTATGACGGTTGGGGCAATGCCATTATCTCAATTATGCAGTGAATTGGAACAGATAGGACAGGCCGGAACAACTGAAGGAATCGAGGTAATACTGTCTCGCATCGAGGCTGAATATCAACGGGTCAAGACAGCTTTACCTAAAATTAATTATATCCAGAAACCGTAGGGGCGCATGGCGTGCGCCCGATTCCATGGTTAAAACAGTCATTTCAATTCCTGATCCGCTTTTTGACGCAGCGGAACAATTCGCAAAACGTATGGGGTTATCTCGGAGTCAGCTTTATGCGGTGGCACTTCAAGACTACTTGCAAGCGCATAAACAGGATCAGATTACTCAACAGTTAGATGCCTTATATGCCAATGAAAGCAGCAGTCTTGATCCTCTATTTGTCCAGCTACAAACTCATACGTTATCTGAGGAAAATTGGTGATACAGCGAGGTAAAATTTTCGTCTAGAACAGATCTATTAGAAAAGTTACGACATTTGGCGTAGGCTCAACCTTTTGACCTAGAGAGAAAATTTGATAATATTTAACATAAGCGCAAAAACAGGGCATAGACTGAATCGCTAACTCATCCAGGGAGTGCATCAAACCTTACAAGCGGTGCGTCAACGTCTACGTGTATCAGTCTAAATCTGCCATTTTATTATTCCCTATTGAAAAAAAATAAATAGTGCATTCCATTCTGGTAACGGATGGGAGAATTTAGCTAAGGTGGTTCTTCATTATCAGTACCAGGACTTACGCAGGTACATCATATATGGTGGGTTTATACTTCGCTCAACCTCAATAATTTTATGCTGATTTCTGATTTCAATAACAATCAAAAACAATCCCTCCAAGTCCTCATCGTTGATGATGAAGAAACTCAGCGACTGTTGATGCGACGAGTGATAGAAAAAGAAGGATATCAAATCCTGGAAGCATCCGACGGTTTAGACTGTATCAGACTCTGTAAACATACCTCTCCCAATATTATTTTACTGGATGCGATGATGCCAGTGATGGATGGTTTTACCTGCTGTAAACAGCTCAAAAAAAATCCGAAAACCAGTCAAATTCCGGTGCTAATGATTACAGCATTGGAGGACAAAAAATCTGTAAATCAAGCCTTTGAAGCCGGAGCCAATGACTATGTAACCAAACCCATTCATTGGCCCGTCCTGCTGCAACGGGTGCGTCGCTTAATTCTACAATCTCAACTGTATATCAAACTGATTCAGAGTCAAGAGCGAACGGAACGGTTATTGCTAAATATCTTACCGGAACCCATTGCTCAACGGCTGCAACAGTCAGAAGGTGTGATTGCCGATTACTTTGAAAATGTCAGCGTTTTATTTGCGGATATGGTGGGATTTACTCAACTTTCTGCCCAAATTAGCCCCAGAGATTTAGTCGTGAAACTGAATTCCATTTTTTCGGAGTTTGATCAATTAACTGAACAGTATGGATTGGAAAAAATTAAAACCATTGGTGATGGGTATATGGTTGCTGCTGGACTCCCCATCCCCCGCGATGACCACGCTGATGTAATGGTCAAAATGGCACTGGCGATGCAGGAAGCCATGACTCAGTTAATGCAAAAAACAGGAGATCCGCTCAGTTTAAGAATTGGTATTCATACGGGTTCAGTTGTAGCGGGTGTGATTGGCACTAAAAAGTTTAGCTATGACCTGTGGGGGGATACCGTTAATACCGCCAGCCGGATGGAACAACAGGGTTTAGCAAACTGTATTCAGATTACAGAAGCGACGTACCAGCAGTTATCGAGTCAACATTTGTTTCGTGAACGAGGTTTTATTGATATCAAAGGAAAAGGTCAGATGAAAACCTACATATTGGATTGCCAAACCTGCTTAAAGAATCATGGCTATTTAGCTCAAACTCCAATTGGATCATGTTGATCCGCTTAAATTTCCCCAATCATCAGTAAATAAGGACTAGACCATCATGGGATTAATTTTAATTACAGACGACGCTGCCTTTTCTCGGCGGATGATTAAGAAAGCTATCCAACAAAGTGGACATGAAACTCTAGAAGCGGCTAACGGGCGTGAATGTCTGAATCTGCTAGCAAATACGACACCCGATTGTATTATTTCTGACTTGTTAATGCCAGAAATGGATGGATTTGGTCTGCTCAAAGAACTGCGCGATCGCGGCTCAAAAATTCCGGTGATTGTCCTCACTGCCGATATCCAGGACAGTGCGCGTCAGCATTGTGAAAGTTTAGGCGCATTTATGCTGCTAAAAAAACCTCCCAAAGCACCAGAAATTATCGAGGCAGTCACCCAAGCCCTGAGCATAAAAATAAACTAGGAGAACCTCAGCGTGGACTTAACTCATGACCAATTAGATGCCTTGAAAGAGTTGATTAATATTGGAGTGGGTCAGGCAGCGGGAATGTTGAGCGAAATGATTGACTATAATATCCGGTTGCAAATTCCAGAAGTGGAACTTTTACCCCTTGTGGAAATGCAAAATCAACAAAAAGAACGCTTAGGATCTGATCCCCTTTCTGCTGTAAAGTTACCGTTTAGTGGCTCATTTATGGGGAATGCCCAGCTTATTTTTCCCACGGAAAGTGCCGCGATGTTAGTCTCAATTCTCACGGGCGAAGATGTAAAAAGTCCGGATCTGGATTCTCTAAAAATTAGCACCCTGAGTGAAGTGGGAAATATTCTCCTCAATGGCGTTATGGGTTCAATTAGTAATATACTGGAGCAACAACTGGACTATGCGATCCCTTGCTACGAAGAGGAAGATATTGAGCATATTCTGTCCTTTAAAATGGGCTACAACGAGGCTCATGTGCTGTTAGCACGGACTCATTTTGATATTGAAGAACTCCAAGTTAAGGGTGATATTGTCCTGTTTTTTGATGTCAATTCATTTCAATTATTACTCGACGCGATCGCGGCGGTTGCTTAATCGGCTAGGGATGCACGAAGTACAAATGACGAATGACGAATAACAAATGACGAATAACAAACTCGTGAAAAATCGTAAACCTGGACGTGCTGTTTTTTTTGAAGATCCGGAGGGTGTCGAAAATCAGGAAACCGAAAAAACTGTTACCACTGAATCCAATCATTTATCAGCCAATGACCCTGATCCTGTCGAGCCGCCAAGTCAACCATCGCAATCCGAAACCTCTCTAGAGTCTGAACTCAGTTCCCAATCCTTACAAGAACTCAAAAACGCCCTAGCAGCCGTAAGAGATGGTGACTTTTCTGTTCGTCTTTCTGCTGATAACGGCTTCGGAGAATTGGCGACTGTTTTTAATGAAATGGTGACTGTGAACCAAACCTTTACCACCGAACTGGTTGGTATTGGCAAAACGATTGCCCAAGAGGGTAAAGTGAGTAAGCAGTATTCCCATCCAGAGTTTAAAGGTTCGTGGCGAACGAACGTAGATACAGTTAATGACGTTATTAATAGTTTAGTTACCCCCACGATCGAGATTGCCCGAGTAATTAATGCCGTTGCTAAAGGCGATTTATCTCAAAAAATTGATTTAGAAATTGAATGTAAACCCTTAAAAGGACTCTTTCGCCGGATTAGCACGACGGTAAATAAGATGGTTGATCAACTGAATACCTTTGCCGTGGAAGTCACCCAGGTTGCCCGTGATGTAGGACTCGAAGGAAAACTGGGCGGACAAGCTAAGGTGCAAGGAGTTTCGGGGATCTGGAAAGAACTCACCGATAACGTAAATCTGATGGCGCAAAATCTCACTGATCAGGTACGCAGTATTACCACCGTTGCTACGGCAATTAGTGAGGGTAATTTTAGTGAAAAAATCACCGTTGAGGCACAGGGAGAAAT
>CAKZMA010001091.1 GCA_937127375.1 uncultured Coleofasciculus sp.
AGTCAACGATGGGTTCAAATCGCCATTTCTTGTTGGCGATAAGGATGCGATCGCGTTTCACCAGTTCTGGGTCAAACCAAAAGCCACGCACTGTAACATCGTGACCAGCATTAGCGAGTGTCTCTGCTTCTTTCTGGGGTCGAGGAGCAGTACACAGATGAGCGCCGATCAAAATCAGAATTTTAGCCATTATGCATAACTCCCAGTAGGCTAATTGGCTAAAGCCAATTTGAAAGATCGCGTTCAATTAGATTTTCCAGCTTTAAGATATCCTCTTTACATACTTGGCTAAAACGCTGCTGAATATCTGGTAACAACGGAGATGGATTGACTCGATTATATTGCCTTAATTGTGCGACAACGTTCTGCCTTAACTTATTGGGTATTATTGACTTTACGATAGACTTAAGTCTACTTTTTCGGGCAAGAAATAGTTTGAGGTAGTTGTTTCTAGGAGAGCTAGTTATATTATGCTGAACTGAAACGTCAGGCACAAAATTACTATCTATGTTCAGAAATTGAAAAATATCTTGTAGTAATCCTACAGGATCGGCTTTTAGATCTTCATGAAGATAAATCTTAATTTGCTCCCTAGGAAACAGGTCAAAATAGCGCTTAATTTGGGTATAGTAAAATCCAGATTGTAAATAATGAAAGTCCCACTCCCCGTTATCACATATACGACTTTGCTCTGCTTGCAGTGCCTGCTCAAAATTAGTGATAGATTCCCAGCCACATTGAACGCGAAACGCCCAGCTAGAATAAGCTCTCTCAACAGGGTTGCGTAGAATAGCAATCAATTTTGCTTCTGGTAAGTGATACTGTATTCTCTCTGCTGCTGTTTTGCTGTAAAGATACCAAGTGGATGCTTCACCAATAGCTATTTCATCAGTGACTCCCTCAAAGAGAGTACCGTAAGCTTCAAGATTTGGGATGCCCCAATGGGGTTTATTTTCACCTTCAAAAGAAAAAAAGTGTGGTTCTTTACAGGAAGGCATATAAATTTGTGGATGCTGGTTGAGATAATTGAAGATAGCTGTAGTTCCACATTTAGGTGCGCCAATAATAATAAAATTAGGTAGATTTTTAATTTGTTTGTTCATGATTATTAATTTTAGCTAAATAAAAAGATTGGTCAGTTAACACCTAGTTGCTGTTTCTCAGTATCGGCAACCTTGACTACATATTAAGCATTATTGACTTCTAAAAATAGCCATGATGAACTACTTGTCGCACCTATTAGCTTTAGTTTGTGAAACTTTGCCAGCACTCAGACGATAGTCTATTCGTTCTCTGAGCTTCGCCAATTTCCATCCCACAGCAACCTCACTATAGCCATATCGGTACACAAGTTTTTGGATATGCTTCGCTTGCTGCCATCCCACTATCTGAGACAACAGTTG
>CAKZMA010001092.1 GCA_937127375.1 uncultured Coleofasciculus sp.
TGGCTCCGATTTTTTTATGGGAATTGACTTGAGTTTGACCGGAATAACGCCTTCCATTCATGATATACCAGGCAAACATTTCACAATTATTGCTGTGAATATTGTAGCCACCGAACTTCTCCGGATATTCCTTAACTCGTTTCTCTTGCTCAGGAGTTAATTTTGCACCGTTTCCATTGTATTAAATACCGTTTGCACCCCAGCCAATAGAATTATTGAAGGTTCCATCTGATGAAATAAAGTAATGCCGAGCAATCCCCAACGTTGATTCAATGGGCAAGCTATAAATGGATGCTGTCATGAAAGTGTTTCCAGAATCTACTCTTCTTCAAGACTAATTATAGCAACTGCCAAGACAGTTAGGACACATCGGATTCGTAGAGACGTTCCGGTGGAACGTCTCCAAAGAGTGCGGTGGAACGTCTCCAAAGAGTGTGGAAAGTCCTAATCGATGTGTCTACTTCTATAATTGATCACGGTTCAATTCATTTACTGGATTTACACAGCTACAATGATGGATTAGATTTGCCGATTTTATGGGCGCACGCCATGCGCCCCTACGATTTCTGGACGGAATCCTAATTCCTAAAAAATAAGATATGCCACACTCCATTAATTTAAACCCTGACTGAATTTCTGCAAAAAGGCTTCATACGCCTGATTAATTGCTTGCATTTTGGCTATAGCCGTAGCCGAGGAATTGATATCCGGGTGATATTGCCGAGCTAATTGACGGTATGCGAACTTAACTCTGTTGATATTGGCGTCTATTTCCACGCCTAAAATTTCCCACCATTCACCCGATAATCCCGACTCAAAGGGGGTAGTTTTAACACCAAACTGGTTACGCCAAATCTTAATCGTCCCTGCTTTACCACCACTGACTAAGATTTGTCCATTCGGACTGAAAACCACAGGACTACATCCAGCAAGTGTGCCAAGTAATTGACCTGTGTGTAAATTCCAAAGATGGACAGCATTCGGGTCAGCACTCGCCAAGAGTTGTCCATTCGGACTGATGGAAACGGAAACGATTCCCTTTAATTGTTTATCCAGAGTTTTGCGTAATTCTCCTGTATTGATGTTCCATAATTTAACCGTACCATCGGCGCTACCACTTGCCATAATCTTGCCGTCGGGACTTATAGCCACCGATGTCACCCAGTTAGAATGTCCGGTAATAATCTGAGGTTGTTTATAACTGCTTAAAGACCAAACCCGAATCGTTTTATCCGCACTACCACTAACCAGCATTTGACCATCTGGACTAATAGCCACCGACCAAACTGTGTCTGAATGACCATTGAGAGTGCGTTTAAGCTCTCCAGTGTATCTACCCCACAATCGGATCGTTTTATCACCACTTGCACTAGCCAGAATCTTTTGATCCGGGCTAAAGGTTAGGCAGGAAATAAAACCTAAATGACTGTAAGTATAATTCGGATAAAAGAAGGGACTTAGCAGGGCTTTTCTATCTACCTGCCAACTGCTGATTTTATTGTCAAATCCACCAGCAACCAGCATTTTTCCCTGGGGGCTAATCGCCACAGCAAAAACTTCTCTAGCTTGTCCAAAGACGGTAAAATTATGTTTTCCGGTTTTCAAGTTCCATAGACTAACGGTTTTATCTTCACTTCCACTTGCCAACGTTTGTCCATCGGAACTAATCGCGATCGCGGTAACTGTTGCTTGATGTCCTTTGAGAATTAGAGAATAAAGAAATTCATACCCGTCTTGATGATATTGGCTCAATCGAAATTGTTGAAGGTCGCCTTTGGTGGCTATTATGGCTAGGACTAGCTACAATTGGTGTTTATTTAATCGGTATAATTTTCATTGTTCTATTCTTATTCATCAAGCAACGCTGGATAGTAATTTATGCTAAAAGTGTTAATTTAGTCGTATTTTATAATAAAGCGGAAAATGTTGAGCAGTTTAGAACTACGGTTTTGGCGGTACTCCGCTAAATTTTATTTGATTAGTAGGTGCGGGTTATTACTATCAACTGATCAAGGCACGATAAGCTGTCATGCATTTAAATTGGGTATTAGTAGCGAGCAAGATGCAAAGCCTGCGGCATGGCTTCGCTTAACGCACTACAAGGATTGCGCCATTATTGATATTAAGGTTTAAATGCCGAACAGCTTAGTATCTTGTCCCTACCGAATTCAATTATCCCTAATCTAGGGTAGGGAACATTGCCGTGCCCTCTTATCACCATCGTAGTCTAAACTCCAGTACCTATAGAAATCGGCTCAAATCAAAATCGTCGTCAGGAACCTCTTGTTTAAACCGTTGTGCATTCAAAACTAATAATAATCGCTCCGAATAATCCACCGCCCCCCGCAACTCGTCTCGTAATATCTGTAAGCCGCCATTAGCATACTCTTCAAAAATATGAATCCGTTCCTCCTCGGCTTTGGCATCAAAGGAGGAGAGAATTTTAGCATCTTTGGTTTCGATAAGCGCCAAAAGCTTAATCAGCGCGTCATATCCCCTCGACACAAATATCTCTAAGCCAATCGGTGCGGGTTCTTTCTTAGCAATTGTTCCCAGAGGCGATCGCTTCCTGCGCTTGACACCCAACGCCGCTGCAAATGCGATAACGTCAGCATACGTTTGAAAGGGTCCGGTTGTCTCGGCTGATGCGGTTAACGCTTTGACTAAATCGGCTTGATCCTTGGCAATTCGGATGCGATTGACGCCCATTCCCGTGACATCCTCCTATTTTCGTCATTTGTCATTTGTCATTTGTCATTCGTCATTCGTCATTTGGTCGGGGCGGGTTTTGCAGCCAAGCTAAGGATAACAATCAATATTAGTCCCTAAACCCGCCCCTACACACAGACGTGCCATGGCACGTCTCTACATGGCTTCCCCCGCTTCCCCTGCTTCCCCTGCTTCCCCTGCTCCCCCTGCTCCCCCTGCTTCCCCTG
>CAKZMA010001093.1 GCA_937127375.1 uncultured Coleofasciculus sp.
AAACAAGCCGAAGACGCCCTACGCTATAGTGAACAACTCTACCGTACTATGGCAAAACATTTCCCTAATGGGGCAATTTTCTTGTTTGATCAGAATCTGCGTTATTTAGTGGCAGATGGTCAAGGATTAGGTCGCTCAGGCTCAGGATATAGTCGGAATGTCTTAGAAGGAAAAACGATTTGGGAGGCGTTATCTGAGCAAGAATGTGCTTTAGTTGAACCCTTGTATCGTGAGGCTTTAGCGGGGATAGAAAAAAGCCTAGAAATGCCCTATCGACATCGGATTCAACTGCTGCAAACGCGGGCGGTGCGGAATGAGGCGGGAGAGATTATTGCCGGAATGGTTGTCGTCCAGGATATCACGGAACGGAAGCAAACGGAGGAAGCCTTACGAGAAAGTGAAGCGTTTTTACGCAGTATTTACGAAGGCATTGAAGCGGCTGTCTTTATCGTTGACGTTCTGGAAAACGGTGAGTTTCGCTATGTTAGCATTAATCCCACCCATGAACGGATGTCCGGTCTTCGCAACTTAGAAATAAAAGGGAAAACGCTACAAGAGGTATTAACACCAGACATTGCCGAGGCGGTGTGTCAACGGTATCGTCGCTGTCTGGCGGCGGGAGAGAAAATTACCTATGAACATTCGCTGCAGATTAACGGAAAAGATTCTTGGTGGATTAGTAATTTAACCCCGCTGAAAGACAGCAACTCGCGCATTTATCGACTAATTGGCACCAGCTTTAATATTAGCGATCGCAAACAGATTGAACTCCAACTTAAGGAAAATCAACGGTTTATTGAGAAAATCATCAATACTTCGCCGCAACTGCTTTACCTGTTCGATCCGAGTGCAGAAACCGAACTCTATATTAATCGACAGTCTATTGATATTTTAGGTTACACTCCCCAGGAAATTGTTGGACGAGGAATGCAGTTTTTCCTAGATACCTTGCATCCTGATGACTTACCGTTAATTGAGCGCAACCTGAACTTTTGGCACACGGCTACCGATAGCGATATTTTAACCACTGAGAGTCGATTTCGCCACAAAGACGGCTCATGGCGCTGGTTACTGTCACGGGAAGTGGTGTTTGAGCGGGATGAAAATAATCGGGTGATTAGGATTTTGGGAACCTCTCAAGATATTACCGAACTCAAAGAAGCCGAAGACGCCTTGCGACGGTATGAACGGATTGTTTCATCAACAACCGATGCCATTTCCTTGCTGGATAGCAATTACACCTATCAAATTGTCAATCAAGCCTATTTGGATTGGAATCAAAAAGACTATGACAAAATTGTTGGTCATTCGGTGAGTGACTTGCTGGGAGATGAGGTGTTTGAACAGGTAATTAAACCGAATTTAGATCGGTGTCTGGCGGGGGAAACCATAAGCTATCAAGAATGGTTTGATTATCCGGGGGGAGGAGAATTTATCAGCGTCACCTATATCCCTTACCTGGATACCAATCAGCAAATTTCTGGCGTTGTCGTCAATTGTCGGAATCTCACCGAATTGAAACAAGTTGAAACCCAATTACGGCAAACGAATCAGGAAATGCAAGCCATTTTTGATGCCTTTCCGGATATCCTATTTCGGCTGGCGGCGGATGGCACGATTCTGGATTTTCGCACCAAAAAATATCAGGCGTTATATACCTCACCGGACTCATTTCTGAACCATAAAATTCAAGAGGTATTCCCGACTGATGCAGGAGAAAAACTCTATGCCGCGATTCATCAGGTTTTGACAACTAAATCACTGGTTAGTGTTGAGTATTCCCTACCCCTAAATCAAGAGGAACAATACTTCGAGGCGCGAATGGTTCCCCTGAATCAAAATGAAGTCATTGCCCTCACCCGAAATATTAGCGATCGCAAACAAGCTGAACTGGCTCTAGCCGCCTCTCAAGCGCGATTTGCCGGGATTCTAGAAATTGCCAAAGATGGGATTATTTCCGTGGATAGTGAACAACGGATTATCCTATTCAATCAGGGTGCAGAACAAATGTTTGGCTACAAGGCAGATCAAATATTAGGTCAATCTCTAGATTTACTCTTACCCCATCGCGCCGCTACAATTCACCGCCAACATGTTACTAATTTTGCCGAATCGCCAGGTGTAGCGCGACAAATGGGAGAACGCAATGAAATTTTTGGTCGCCGCCAGGATGGGACAGAGTTTCCCATGGAAGCCTCCATTTCTAAGCTGGATATCAATGGCGAAATTATCTGTACCGCCATTCTCCGAGACATTAGCGATCGCAAACAGGCTGAATTGGCATTGAGTCAGCAAAAAGAAATTCTCCAGACAATTTTTGATTCTATTCCAATCCTATTGTGCTTCTATAATGAGGAAGTTGAGGTACAACTTATTAACCCAGCATTGGAGCAAACATTGGGATGGTCACTGGCAGAAATGCGAGATATTGATATTATGGCAGAGATTTATCCTGACCCAGACTATCGCACCTCAGTGTTAGAGTTTATGCTCAAAGCCGATGGCACTTGGCAAGACTTTCAGACTCAAACCCGCCGGGGCGAAATTCTAGACATTACTTGGGCAAATATTCGCTTACCCGATGGTTCTACAGTGGGAATTGGTAAAGATATCACCGAACGCAAACAGGCAGAATTAGCCATACAAGAGCGCGAATACCAATTGCGTACTCTAGCCGATAATCTACCCAATGGTATAATTTATCAACTCGTTCACGAACCCAATGGCAAGATTTACTTCTCCTACATCACCGCTGGGATTGAACGCTTAATCGGAATTAAACCGGAGGTGATTCTTCAGGATGCCAATGTGTTATTTGATCTAACAATTGAAGAAGATCGTCGGCGAAGAGATCAATTAACTGAAGAATCGCGACGTAATCTTTCAGTGTTTGAAATGCAGATACGAAACCGAACACCTACGGGTGATATTCAATGGTCTTATCTGCGTTCTGCACCTCGTCGTTTAGCCGATGGACGAACGGTTTGGGATGGGATTGAAATTGATATTACTGAACTCAAGAAAACCGAGATCGAATTAGCCCAAGCCAAAGATGCCGCTGAAGCCGCGAATCGCGCTAAAAGTGCATTTTTAGCCTCAATGAGTCATGAACTTCGCACCCCCTTAAATGGTATTTTAGGCTATGCTCAAATTCTTAAACCCAATCCCAACTTAACCCAAAAACAAAAAGACGGAATTGAGATTATTCACCAGTGCGGTGAACACTTACTCACCCTAATTAACGATATTTTAGACTTATCGAAAGTAGAAGCTGGAAAACTGGAACTCTATCCCGAAGACTTTCATTTTCCCTCATTCCTCGTCGGACTCTGTGAAATCTTTCACCTCAAAGCTATTCAAAAAGATATTAATTTTATCTATAATCCTCCCACACCTGTGCCACAAATCGTTCATGGGGATGAAAAGCGTCTCCGTCAAATCTTAATGAACCTGCTTTCTAATGCGGTTAAATTCACCGATACAGGGACTGTCACTTTTACAGTAAATATAATTCACAAAGGACAAATGACAAATGACCAAGGACAAATGACAAATGACAAAACCCGCTTCCAGGTTGAAGATACGGGAATTGGCATGAGTGCCGAAGACTTAGAGAAAATATTCTTACCTTTCGAGCAAATTAAGGAAACTTCTCGTCACCATGAAGGCACCGGATTAGGATTAGCAATTACTAAGAAACTCATCGCCTTGATGGGAAGCCAAATTCGGGTTGAAAGTCATCCCGGCGTAGGCAGTAAATTCTGGTTTGAGGTGGATTTACCGGAAGTCTCTTCTTCAGCCAAGTTTATTCCAGCAAAACCCCTGGAGACAGTTGTGGGGTATACGGGTGATCAACGCAAAATCTTGATTGTGGATGATCGCTGGGAAAATTGTGCGGTTCTTAGAAGTATTTTAGAACCCATTGGCTTTGAAATCCAAGAAGCCGCGAATGGACAAGCAGGATTAACAAAAGCGAGGGAATGGCAACCGGATTTAATTCTCGTTGATATTGTCATGCCCGTGATGAATGGACATCAGATGACTCAAGAATTACGCCAAATTCCTGAGTTTAAAACAACACCCATTATTGCCATTTCTGCTAACGCTTTTGCCAATAACCGAGTGGAGAGTTTGGATGCTGGCTGTACTGATTTTATGACTAAGCCAATTGCCACAGCAGAGTTGTTACAGAAAGTTCAAGTGTATCTAAATGTATCCTGGGTTTATCAAGAGAACGCTGACCCCGCCAACTCTTATTTAGAATCAGGCGATCGCGTAATTCCGACTCAGGAGGAGTTAACGGTTCTCTATGAAGCGGCGAGTATGGGGGATGTCGCTGGGGTTGAGGAGGAAACGATGCGACTGCAAGATATTAATCCAGATTATATTCCCTTTGCCCTTGAAGTGTTGGAAATGGCGGCTCAGTTTGACTATGATAAAATTGTTGAGTTATTGGATAATTGTTTTGGCGATTAGGGATTGGTATTTTGTATTATGTCCTTTGTTTGATGAAATCGGGCGCAAGTCTTTGCGCCCCTACTGCCCCTATTTCCTGTTCCCTGTTTCCTCTAAACTGTTATAGCAAACAGGTATAAATTTACAGAATAGTTAAATGTAGGGGCGGGTTTAGGGATCAATGTTGAT
>CAKZMA010001094.1 GCA_937127375.1 uncultured Coleofasciculus sp.
TATAATTGGAGGAATAAGCCCCTATAATTGGAGGAATAATTCCCTATAATTGGAGAAAGAAGCCCCTACAATGTAGGGTGCGTTAGCGCCGCGTAACGCACCTTTGTTAATATATCTGACTTTTCACGGCATATAATGATTTTGACCGAACGTCTTTGCTAGTCAGGTATGGTATGTAAAGGTGTAGGGGCGGGTTTCACTACTATTTCTTCGGTTGCACACAGATGCGACTAAACCCGCCCCGATACGCAGGTTTTTTGATTTCTCATGAAAAGTTAGAAGCCCCTACAATGTAGGGTGCGTTAGCGCCGCGTAACGCACCTTTGTTAATATATCTGACTTTTCACGATATATAATAATTTTGACCGAACGTCTTTGCTAGTCAGGTATGGTATGTAAAGATGTAGGGGCGGGTTTCACTATTATCTCTTCGGTTGCACCCAGATGCGACTAAACCCGCCCCGATACGCAGGTTTCGTGATTTCCCGTGGAAAGATAGGTTAATATATAAGGTAATGCTGCCTAGTTTCGATTGAGAGTGATGTTGATATCTTGAATATGAGTCTAACTGATCGGCAAAAGCAAAAAATTCGCCAAGATATTGAAGGTGTACTCAGTGAAGATAAGTTAAAAAATATAGTCTTGGAAAATGAAGGGACGTTTGGCAAGAATTTTTACAATCAACTTCCCGGTAATGACTACCGAACTAGGCTGATTTACGCCATTAAAGAATTAGAGAACAGAGGGCTTTTCCAAGATTTTGTTAGGCAAGTTGGTCAAGAGTATCCCAGAGTTGCAGCGAATTTCACTATTTATGAACAACTGTCAGCCCTCATTTTTATTCTGCAAGATGTAACTAGCGGTAAACAGGTTGAGCAATTTTTTGATTTCCATAATATTGAAGAGTTAGAGGAAAATTTGTTAGGCTTGATTGAGCGCGATCGCCTATTCTTCAATTGTCTTAATAATCCAAAAGATATGGGGTTATCTACCACCTGTCCTAGCTTAACCAATTTTGTCGAATCCTCTGTGATGAACCTGTTAACTCGCCCAGATATTCCGCCTGATCTAAACGATAGGTTAAAACGGTGGATTCAGCAGAACTATCCTACTCTTAATTGTCCCACTGAACAGCCATCCAATTCTATTCTCCACAGCTATATTTTAATCTTGGTTTATCCGCTGCTGGGTAAAACCCGAACCAAGAAGAAAACCTTTAACATCCAAGCTGAGTTTATCGAGGATTTCCCTAACACCCAAAATCAACCCATTGATTTAAATCCAGAGGACATGAAAACAGAGGGATACTTCGAGAAAGAGATTCCTGATGTGATTTATAAGTTTATTCAACAAGTTAAAGACAACTACTTACACGCAAAAGTTTTACAGAATCAGCCATACAATTTGAAGATTGAATTATTTCTGCCCACCGAACTCCTCAGTAAGCGGTTTGAATTCAAGCCTCCTCAAGTTTGGAAGAAAGATGATATCGCCCTCTGCGAGAAATATTCGGTGATGTTACGCTCGTTAAATCGACTGTTAAAACCCGATTGGCAGAATGCTTGTCTGATTAAATGGCAAAAAATGACACAACTCAAACCCAATGATATCCGTGATTTTGATAAAGATAGGAACTTGTCCAGTTTATTATCCAGTGCTTTAAAAAAGAAACAATTGGCATTAGAACTGGAACGATTTATCATTGTTAAACTGTGTTGTGACTTACCCCCTCGCAAAACTCAGGTATTTTTTGAGCTTTTATTGGCAAAGGGAATTCCGTTGTGTTTCTGGTTGAAAAATAAAGACCTTTGTCAGCCTGCTATAGACAGCTTGAATACATTAACCACAACAGACTCGTTCTCGGATTTAGATAAATTATCGGAAAAAATCCTAAACATTCGTAAGCAAGACTTGGCTCAACCGAATCGAGAAACGCTTTTGGGGTATAATTTATCCGTTCTCTGCGATAATACTGAGCGCAAGCCAGTTAATTTACCCAAGTTTAATCAACTGGCAAGCTAAACGGATCACAGGAGGGTAGTGTGACATCAACAACGCATCCAAATGATTGGTATTTTTTTTATGGCGATGGACAAAAACATGGCTTTAAAATTGCCAATTTACCTCCGCCTCCTCCCTGGCGGCGATTTCGAGAAATTGACGATTCAGCCGAACTTGAAGATATCGAAGAACGCTGGCAAGCGGTGCAAGAATTAGCGGATGCTGAGGAAAATAAACAAGGAAAAGAAAAAGGCAGAAAATTTAGGCTGCACTCTCCTCAAACAGAGGATGAATCGATTGATGATGAATGGGAAGATGAGACAGGTAAACCGCCGAGGGTGAATGTAGCGGATGCGGTGAATGCGGCGTTGTATTTACGGCGTCCCCTCTTGGTAACAGGAAATCCGGGTTCGGGAAAAACCTCTTTAGCTTATGCTATTGCCCATGAACTTAAATTGGGACCTGTTTTAACTTGGCTGATTACCACCCGTTCTACCTTACAGGATGGACTCTATCGGTATGACGCGATCGCACGACTCCAAGATTCCCAGCTTAATAAAGGTAAATCGCCGGATATTGGTCAGTATATTACCTTGGGTCCCGTGGGAACCGCTTTTTTACCCTCTCAGTATCCCAGAGTGTTATTGATTGATGAAATTGATAAAAGTGACATTAACTTACCCAACGAACTGTTGCACCTGTTTGAAGAAGGAAACTATGAGATTCCGGAATTAGTCCGTTGGGCGGATAAGTCGCCAACTCAGACGGATAATAGTAACCCTAAATCGGTACAAGTGCGAACTGAAGATGCGGGAATTAAAGCCTCGATTCGACGGGGAAGAGTTCATTGTTCTCAGTTTCCGATTATTATTATGACCAGTAACGCTGAACGAGAGTTTCCCCCGGCTTTTGTGCGTCGCTGTCTGCGGGTGAGAATGCCTGATCCGGATACAGCCGCTTTAAAAACGATTATTGCGGCTCATTTCCCAGATGAAACGGATGAGGCGAATTGGGAAAGGATGAAACAGATAACGGAGTCATTGATTGAAGCGTTTTTGGACAAGGATGAACAGGATCGGGCGACGGATCAATTACTTAATGCGATTTATATTAGAAATAACCTGAGTCCGGAAGCGTTTACGGAGGAGTTACAGGAATTGTTGTTGAATAGTTTGTCAGCGATAGATGAGTTGTGATAGTCATTGGTCATTTGTCATTTGTCATTCGTCATTGGTCATTTGGAGCCAATCTAAACGACAAGAGGGCG
>CAKZMA010001095.1 GCA_937127375.1 uncultured Coleofasciculus sp.
TATAAGAATCGTAGGGGCGACCCGCCGCACAAAATTAACACCACCCACCGATTAATGTTATCGGGTCGCCCTGCATCGGATATCGGTAATTATCTGACACCGCCTAGATTTAGACAGGGGCGAGTCGAGATACGAAAATTCCACCGCCACCATCAGAGCAGCGACTCGCCCCTACAACCGTTAAATCCAATTGCCAACTAATACAAATGGTGTCCAGAAATAGGGATGTTTCCGATACTTTGGATCTTGTAAAATCAAGAGTTGAGCGCGACGCAGGGCTTCAGCCTTACTCACTTTATCCTCAGTGAGGACTTGGTAAAATTTCACCATCAGATCCGCCGTCGTCGCATCATCCACTAACCATAATGTGGCTATCGTACTCCTAGCCCCAGCTCTGACGGCGACACCCGCTAATCCCAATGCAGCTTGATCATCGCCTTTAGCGGTTTCACAGGCACTGAGTACCAGTAATTCAATCGGATTGGTGCGACGCAAATCCGTGGTTTTGAGTAAGGAACTCAATTCATTCACATTAAGCTTATCATCCCACGTAATAATAAAGGTTCCCTCTGCTTCTGAACTAAACTGACCGTGGGTGGCGAGGTGGACAACGGGAAATGATACGTTACCCATCGTATTTTCTAATGTGGATTTGGTAAACTCCTGATTGAGTAACAATTTCCCTGGCATAAACGATTGAATTTGTTGGAGTTCGATTTTTACATTGGGTAGGGCACTAAAGTCTAGGCGGGATTCGGAAAGTCCAGCCGTTAACACTTCAAGCTTTTGTTCGGTCAGGGGTGTGGACTCTAACAATTCTAACCCTGGAGTCAGCGCGATCGCATAGTTTTGCAGTAAGAATTGATCCCCGTCGTGTAACGCCGCCATCGGGATATTCCGCAGCGTGCCATTTAATACAAAGACTAGGGTTTTTACCTCACTTTGGGCTAAATCGGCGGCGACGGGCTTGATAATCCAGTCATAGACTTTTCGGGCGAGGGGCAGAAATCTTAAACTGGTGCGCTGAGGTAAGGCTTGACGAAATTCCTCTAATGTGCTTTTTAATTCAGTTTTGGAGACAAAGGTGGTGTAACGGCGTAAGGGTTGATTGGGTAAATGAACAATGATTTCCAAGCGATCAGATAAGATAATCGGATAAAGTACGGCAGCTTCTTGGTCAATCGTATCAATATTTACAGGTTGAGCCGTGATACAATCGGCTTGAAAGAAGTTATCCAATTCCGCGATTTGGAGTGACTCAACCACCTGACGGGCTTGTTCGAGTTGTTCTGGACTAATTTGGGTATTATCTGCGGGTAATAGGAGTTCGACTAACTGGCGGTAGATGGGTTCAACCTGTTCCCGGAAGGAATACTGGACATTAGAATTAACCGCGACTAAATCACTACGTAGGGATTGCAGCGTATCTACCGCCCCTTGGTACGCCGCAATTGCCCCTTGGGTATCGCCTTGCTGTTTGAGTAAGCGCCCTAATTGCCATTGCCAAGGATACAGACTATCCCAGGCTTCAATCGCTTGGGTTTGAATTAAGGCTTTTTGGGTTAATTCTTGGGCGGGTTGCAGTTGATTGGTTTGTTCGTAAAGATGTCCCAGAGTTCCTAATGCATAGGCGTGGAGGCGTTTATCTTCCAGGGTTTCCGCCTGCTGGATAGCGGTGGTGAGGATTTGGGCGATGTCTTGGTGTAGAGACGCGCCATGGCGCGTCTGTGCTAATTTAATCAGACTTTCGGCAAAATTAATCCGAGATGTAATCGCTTGATCTGAAAGGGGTAAACGGTTGAGTTGGCTGTGAATTTGCGGGATTAAGGTTTGCGCTTGTTGGCGATTTCCGGTTTCGATAAGTAAGCTGAGTTGATTCAGTTTTGCCCGTAATTGGATAAGGGGAGATGGGGCTGCGGTTATCGCTTGTTGATAGAACTCCAGGGCGGCTTCAACTTGCTGCTGTTGACGGCTGGTATTGGCAAGACTGAATAAGGCGGCGCTGATATCAGAGGGGGATTCTAACTGGCGGGCAATTTGTAAACTTTCGTCTAATACCTGACGGGCTTGGGGCAAGTCGTTTACGAATTGTAACACTTCCCCGAGCGATCGCAAGCCGACGGCTTTGGTGAGGGAATCGGGTTGATTGTCGAGGGTTTGTCTGACTTGCTGGAGTAACTGTAATGCCCGTCGATGAAACCCCAGGGCTTGCATGGCTTGCGCTTGATTAATTTGGCTTTTGAGTTCACCTGTTTTATCCCCTAACTGATTGTACAGGGCGGTGGCTTGCTCCCAGGTGGCTAAGGCGGGTTCGGGTTGTCCCTGATTCAGTTGTAAACGCCCCTGAATCATTAGGCTTTGGGCTAAGACATTGAGGTGATGGGTAGAAACGTCGCGGTTTGGTTCAGTTTGCAGTAAAGTTAAACTCTGGGAAATGGCGTCGTTTGCCTCGGACCATAAGCTGAGTTGGTGATAGGCTAAGGCGAGATTACTGAGGACTGTAGCTTGCTTGATGGTATCGCCTTGGGTTTGATAGGCTTGGGCTGCTTTTTTGAGGAGTTCTACAGCGTTAGCATATTGACCTGTTTCGTAGAAGGTTTTCCCTTGTTTTACCCAGGCTTCTGGAGAGGAGTTAGCGGTTGTTGTCTCGATTGCTGCGGGTTGGGGTTCGGGTTGTCCGATTCCGGTTGCGGATATCGGGGAAATGACTATACATAAAATGGCGGTGATACTGGCTAATAGTAGCCATGATATACCTCGTTTTATGGCGCTGAAGCGCTTACTACGAACAGGTAGATACCATTTGTTTTTCATACTATTTTATCCCAACAAGATTATGTTATAGGGGTACGACGTTGTTTATTCTTGCTCCCCTCTCCCATGCAAAAAAAGCGAAGCATCCTTTGTCATCCCTCCTCGTAGGGGGGAACGAGGGAGGTTGGGAGAGGGGTTGGGGGTGAGGGGTATTAAATCTAAGTCAATCACCCCCTTATTTCTTCTACCTCCTGCCTTCTTATTTACTCACAGAACTTAGGATTAACGGGGGGATTTCCAGATGTCATGTTAGTGGCTTCCGCCGTAAGGATAACATTACCTTGTTCATCTCGAATCCATCCCTTAGCTTCTACAATCTGGCGCGGTTGAGTCGGTTTATCGGGGAGAGTTGCCGTAGTATTATCACTATTGTTTTCTGGTGACTCTAAGGAAATCCAATCAGCAAATACTGCTTCTCCTCGGAGTAACTCATTGGGTTTAGGGGGCAAACCGCCGCGTCCTGTTACAACAAAACTACTTTGATTGAGTCCAGCATCGGCTTGACAAACTTGACCCACTAATCCTCGCACATCTATCGGTTTGGTGGGTAATTGATTTAACTCCCGACTGGGATCAACATCAGGGGTATTAATCTCCACAGTACCATCTAACCCAAATTCGGAACTGGCAGTAATATCACTTTTGGGTGTGCGCTGGGGACGGAATTCTAACCCAAAAATGCTTTGAGCGGTGATATTAATGTCACCGCCATCTCCTCCAAAGGCATCAGCTACAATGTCGCTATTTTCGTCTTCCACCGCCACAATGAATTCGGTATCTATAGTAATATTTCCCCCATCACCATCACCGCCCAAGGCTTCTGCCGAAATCAAGCTATTGCGGCGCATTTCGATTAAATCTTCTACCTTCAGGGTCATATTACCGCCTTCTCCGGATACGGTACTGGCAATCAAAGCCCCTTGGTTATCCAGGTTAATCGAGTTGGCGGTAATCCGCATTTCACCCGCATTTCCTGTGGCTTTAGGAGGCAGAATAATACCTTGCAACCTCCCAAATCCTAACGTGGGTTCAGTCAGACGCAAGTCATTGGCAACCGTTCCCGTTGCGGCTGTCACTCTTGCCCTATCCCGGACGATTAATTGATTGGTATTTACCTGCAAATTCCCCGCATTTCCTGTACCAAATCCCTGGACATATAATCCACTGGGAAAACCTTCAGCAGATGTACCAATTATTTCTACAGATTCAGCCGCATTGACGAATAAACTTCCCCCTTGCCCATCTCCAATTGATGAAGAGGTGACAAATCCCCCATCTTGAATCAGTAATCGTCTCGTATTAATGGTCAAATTTCCTGCCTTTCCTCCACCCGTCGGATTCGCTAAGGTATTAACTGTATCGGTACCTAAGGTGCTGGGAATGACATTAATCGGAGATTTCCCAATCACTTCCACTGACTCTGAGGCATTCACGGTTAAATCCCCGCCGTCACCGGAACCTGCTGTACCAATTTCGACAAATCCGCCATCACGGATAATCAAGCGACGGGTATTAATCGTTAAGTTTCCAGTATCACCCGTACCTAGAGTTCCAGAGACAAAAAGACTAGGAACACCCTCAACTAAAGATACCCCTATCACCTCGACAGACTCAGAGGCATTCACCTCTAAATCTCCTCCTCTCCCTTGAGCAAATGTTGTTCCGGATATATTTGCCCCTTCTTGAATCATCAATCGTCCGGTTTCAATGGTTAGGGTTCCTGCATCTCCAGAACTACTTGCTTCGGTAAACAAACCCCCAATTGTTTCATTGGTAACACCTGTTAGTTCCACAGTATCGGAGGCTTTCACGGTTAAATCGCCCCCTTGACCCCTGCCAAACGTGGACGTTGACGCCCTTGCGCCCGATCGCAAGTTCAGTTGCTGTGTTTCAATGAGGATATCTCCCGCCGCACCATCTCCGCCTGTAATGGCATAGAAGCCGCTACTGGGAATGGTTGCCAGAAAATCCGTTACCCCAGGAATGGTATCCAACAGGGGACTATCAACACCCTCAAGATTAATCCCACTTGCATCTACAGATTCTGTGGCTTGTACGGTGACATTTCCGCTTGGAATTGCCCCTAAAGTTCCAGCAATCACTCGTGCGCCATTGGTTAAGGAGACTGAATTGGCATCAATTTGGATATC
>CAKZMA010001096.1 GCA_937127375.1 uncultured Coleofasciculus sp.
AAACCCTTTAGCGTAGATCGTTGAGCATCGGTTAAACCTCTCGCCCTCGTTAGGCGCATCCCTTCATACGGTCTTTTACTTCTCAACGTTCCCAGACACTCACCCGTATTCACATCCCAACACCGAATCGTGCCATCTTGACTCCCACTGACTAATTCTTGACCATCGGGACTAAACGCCACTGACCAAATCCAGCTAGTATGTGCCTGTAGCGTTCGCCAGCACTGACCACTCCTAACCCACCAAAGCTTCACCCTCTGATCACACCCCCCACTCGCCACCATCTCACCATCGGGACTAAACGCCACCGACTGCACCCAACTAGCATGACCCAAAAACGTTTTCAAGCATGTCCCACTCTTAACCTGCCAAAGCCTCACCGTCTGATCACACCCCCCACTCACCACCATCTCACCATCGGGACTAAACGCCACCGACTGCACCCAACTGCTGTGTCCCTGAAACGTTCTCAGGCATTTGCCAGTCCGGACATCCCACAACTTCACCGTTTTGTCTTCACTGGCGCTGGCTACCGTCACACCATCGGGACTAAATGCCACAGACCACAGCCAACCCTTGTGTCCCCGCCACGTTTTCAGGCATTGACCCGTGGCAACATCCCATAACTTTAAGGTATTATCACCACTACAACTGGCTAACCTCCTGCCATCGGGACTAAACGCCACTGAACGCACCTCACGAGTATGTCCCACCAACGTCTTCAGACAGATACCTTGGGAAACCTGCCATACCTTCAGCGTGCGATCGCTACTCCCACTCGCTAACTTTGTACCATCAGGACTAAACGCCACCGAACACACCCACCCGCTATGTCCCGCCAAAATCACACCACCTCTTTCCCCCACACCCTCTTCCCCAATCCCTTGCCTCTCCCACAACCGCAGTGTCTGATCCTCATTCCCACTCGCTAACCTCGTGCCATCGGGACTAAACGCCACCGACTGGATGCCACTAGCATAGCCTTGCCAGGTTTTCAAGCATTGACCCGCACTCACATCCCAAAACCGCACTGCCTGATCCTCACCCCCACTGGCGAGAATTGTCCCATCCGGACTGAACGCGATCGCGGTTAAGCGACTACTATGTCCATGCAGGGTTTTCTGGCATCGTCCTGTGACCACATCCCATACTTTTACCGTATGATCCCCACTACCACTGGCAAGCCTTTTCCCATCCGGACTAAATGCCACCGTTCGTATCCGTTGGTTGTGTCCTTCCAGCACCTTAACCACATTCCCCTGACCCACATCCCACAGCTTAATCCTGCGATCGCCCCCACCACTGGCTAAGAGTTTCCCATCGGGACTAAACGCCACCGTGCGAACCCAATCCGAATTACCAACCAAGGTTTTCTCACACTCACCCGTGCGAACATCCCACAGCTTCACCATCTGGTCATCACTACCGCTAGCCACAATCCTGCCATCCGGACTAAAAGCAACAGACCAGATATAACTCTGATGTCCGGACAACACCTGCAAACACGCACCACTTTCCACCTCCCACAACCTCACCGTGCCATCACTACTGCCACTGCACAACCTCCTCCCATCCGGACTAAACGCCACCGCCCGCACCCGCTGATGGTGTCCCACCAAGGTTTTCACCGCTTCACCACTAAACACATCCCACAGCTTCAGCGTCTGGTCATTACTGCCACTACAAAGCCAGCGACCATCGGGACTAAATGCCACCGACTGCACCCAACCCGCGTGTCCCTGACAGACCAATAGCAGTTTCCCATCCGCCACCTGCCATAAGCGAATCTCACCACTAGCATCACCCGTTGCCAAGATTGTCCCATTGGGACTAAACGCAACCGACAATATCCTCGCCAGTTGTTGGGCAAACACAGACTTCGCCAAATCAGCATCTGTAAAATTGACCTGGTGTAAGTTGATATCTTGGAGATAGGCTTGCCAAACGGTTAAATGAGAAAAATCATAATCGGTTAAATTGGTCTGAAGGTGACAGAGGAGATTCAGGATATTCCCCGCCGCATAGCCGGATTTATAGGCAGATTGAGTTTGCAGTTGGTAAATAATTTGCTTCAGCCGATTTTCGAGATAAGTTTTGTGTTTAAATCCATTGAGTAATCGCTCAGTAATCGGTTTAACAATAAAACTAATTTGAGCCTGTCTAATATAGTCTTTCGCCTCCGCCTTAAGCAACGCATGACTATTGAGCAAAACCAACTCACCCGTTTCAATTTCCTGGCAAACCCGTTCAATTAACCGATTCGTCGCATATTCCATCAGCACTGGCTGCAAGGAAAAATAAACCGCTTGCCAATTGTCTTGGCAGTCTTCTGCCTGCTGCACTCTGGGTTCTGCTACCTTCTTTTCAATCAACGATCGCTGGGCTAAAGACTTAAGGGTTTCGATAACTTTCGTTTGGGGAACAAATAAATCAATATCTGACTGTAATTCAGCCGCAGAGACGGGGTTCCGATAAATCGCTAACCAATATAAAATCGTCGTCCCTAAGGGGGGTAATCGCTGAAACTGTTCATCTAAAATCACCCGAATTTCATCAATCACCAACGTCTTATGTTTGAGAAATTCGCCAATGTTACCGGCAAATAAATCTTGTATAGTCGCCGCCACCATATTTAAGGTGAGTGGATTCCCGGAATAGCGTTCAACCAAAACCTGGCATTCTGTCTCTGAGTTCCAGTAGCACCCCTTAAGTTGAAGCATCTGCCCTCCCGCTGATGGATGTAACCCTTGGACGTTGAAACAGCGCACGGGAAGGGTGTCTCCCTGCATTACGGCAATGTCTCTGGGTTTTTCCCGGCTGGTGAGCAGCAAACAACTATTATGGCGGCACTCTCCCAGACGTTTAAATAAGTCCCCATAATCTTCATACCCGGGCTGATATAAACCCGCACAGTCCCCATCCCGGAGAATCGTCTCCACATTGTCCAAAACCAATAAGCATCGCTGCTTTCGCCAAACAGCCATCAGCAGTGAGAGTTTTTCATCGACGGTTGCAGGTAGATCCATTTCCTGGGAGTTGGCAATAATCGGGAGTAGGCAATCGAGAATCTGTTGCAAGGGGGGAGCATAGCGTAGCGATCGCCAAACCAGGTAGTCAAATTGCTCCTGAATCGTTTCCGCTAACTTGACACACAGATGGGTTTTGCCAATTCCACCCATACCCAACAGCGCCACCAGACGGCAGCGATCGGTGACAATCCATTGCTCCAGGGTCGCCAATTCCTGAGAGCGGTTATAGAAAATCGAGACATCGGGAGCTTCTCCCCAATCTC
Organism: uncultured Coleofasciculus sp.; assembly: GCA_937127375.1. Classification (GTDB taxonomy): domain Bacteria; phylum Cyanobacteriota; class Cyanobacteriia; order Cyanobacteriales; family Coleofasciculaceae; genus Coleofasciculus. The sequence continues at coordinate 3,293 of CAKZMA010001096.1, forward strand.
GACTGGGATTGCTGCTGCTGGTTGAGGACGGATCAATGAGTTCTGGTTGCTCCTGACTCTGGGTAGCAACGGGGTTGAGTAACTCGGGTAAAGAATAGTCTGGTGTCTGTAATGCCGTAAACTCAGACACGAGACTCTCGCGTCGCTCAATCGTCGCTCGAAAGTTACTTTTTTTCACCTTTTCCCCCAAGACATCGGAAAGCAGTTGCCATAACTTGGGACCAACATCTTGCCTTAAGTAATTCGCCGAATAGCCAGAGGCTTTGGCAATTTGCTCGTAACGCTGACCGGGCTTAGACCAAGCTGTTTTAATAATCAATCGTTGCAGATCATTGAGATGTTTGCCTATCTTCGCGAAGACTAAGGCATCCGTAAATTTGAGAACGTCGTCAACATCCATAGATTTTCCTAATTGCGGAATTTGCTGTTGGGTTGATTCGAGTTCAGCTCGATAGCTATACTACTGAAAATACTGTACAAATAAATAGCATGAGGTCGGGGCAGAAAAGGTAATCAATTTAGGGCATAAAAAAGTGATAAGTTATGAGCGTTTTCAGGTTGGAGACGGAAACTCGCAACTCAAATCCTCTAATCTGACTCATGTATAAGTATTTGTTATGCTTGGCGTAAGCTTGCCATTTAGCGCCACAGTCCTGGGAGTCTTTGTTTCAGGTCGCGATCGCGCTTGGGCAGAAAACCCTTGGCTTTACTCAACCTTAAGCCATCAATAATTGATTCTAATGGTTTAATCCCAGAGATGTTGCTTGACTTTTCATTTTTTTGCTGCTAACGTAAATTTGTCTAGTTAACTAGACAAATTTGTCTAGTTAACTAAAAATAAAGGATTGTTTGGGTGTCATCTCAGCAGAATGCTGAACTATAGCCTGTTTCAACTCAGTTGAGTACAGTTCACGTTCTTATCGATCTAGCGATCGGATCATAAATTGTTGCTGTACTTGATCAAGTTGCCAACCGCGATAACCCGTTAACCTCTCCCTCTCCCTTGACCCCTCGTTTTCAGACACTGATTAACCCCGTCTGCCAAGTTACGCTAGTTAGAGGAGAGGTTTTTACAGATAGTCTGAATGTTGAATTCTGAAATCAAGCAGCGCTTGTCTCATTTGTGCTTGCGGCTTCGGGGCAATACCCCGTTACGTAAGTTCACTCCAAGTGTTGGCGTTTCTGCTGCCGCATGGAATGCTTGGGAAAATGAATCAGGAAACTGGGGGATAGGCAATGCCAGAAAGCTAGCCAATTTTATCGGAATTAGTGTCGATCAATTAGAACAATACTTAAAGGGTGAATGTTCTCTCGAACAGGAGCTAGGGTTGCCAGTTCTAAACACAAATGAAGTAGAAATGTCAGATCAGAATGATGTTGTTGAACAAGTCATCCACTGGATGAACTCATTAAATCTGCCAGACCTGATGAAACTCATTTCAGCTGGTGTTCGATTGGCTGAATTCACGGTTAATCTGAACTCAGAAACGACGAATCAACAACCCAACCCACTCCAACCAAGTACCCAGTTAAGGACTAGTCCTGAGCGAAAATCTGAGTCTCAGCTTCAGGAAGCAGAACTCGCCCTTAAATGTTGGCGTGATCTTAGTCAAGGTAAAATCCCCAGTAATCCAGAACTAATTAAACTAGCGGCGGCACTAGATGTCGATACCGTCTGGCTAAAGAAAACAATTACTCAATTGCATGAGCTAAAGGGAAATGAAGCGAATGGTTAGCAACCTCGATTTGGCGTTACTCTCTTTACAGTGGGTCGGTTGCGAAGACAGTACTGTTATTGTTTTGAAAGGAGACGGTAAACTATTTACTCAAAACGTTGCGGAACAATTAATCGACTTGGCTTGGGATAAAATTGCTCGTTTCTGTGCCAATCAAGGCTATAAATGTGCTTATCTCTATGCGGAAAGCGGAAACCATAACATCAAACGCTATGCCATACCTGTCGAATTAGTGGTTGAAGCCATCAGTGGCAATCTACCTGAAAGTAACGAGTTTTTAACTCCATCAGACATGCCGAAGACTAACATCGATCCAGACACCATCTTATTCATTCCTGAACCCGAATTACTATTAACTTGGCTGGAACAATCACCCTTGCCGACCTACATCAACAGCATGCAGACTCAACGGAAATTTTATGCCAATCCGACAGCCCTTGCGGCTCACCAGAAACCTCCAGAGGACTTTCTTTCTGGCAATGCGTATGATCTAAATGATCCCGATGAACTTGATCGGCGTATTCGTTTAATTGCTACTGAAAAAAGGCTAAACTGCTATAAGTATGAAGGGTGGCGGTGGTTTTTCGATCCGAACGCGGGCAGGTTCCGACTCAAGCGAATGGCTTTTATTTCAAATTTCCGGCTTTTGCATTCCTTTAATGGTGTTCCTTGCTGGCTGGGACAAGTAGTTCAGGCTTCAGAATTAGGTCGGAAAAATTTGTGATATTTAAGACAGAAATTATTAAAATTGGTCTTAAATAATAGAGAAACTAACTTTGAGTTTACCGATTAGTCCTAGATAAAAAGCGACATTTTTAGTTATTAAAACTAATGGCGCAATAACTATCTATATTAATCGTCATTATCAGGGGCAACTAATGACCATTGAAGAAGCCTTAGCTGTTGTGGATAAATATCTTTATCCCCAGCATTTAAATCATGTTCAAGAAATCGTTTTGCGTACTGCTTGGCAAGGACAGTCTTATCGGGAGTGCGCTAAAACCCATGGCTACACTCCTGAATATATCAAGGCAGTTGGCTACAAACTTTGGAAGTTACTATCTTCAGCATTCGGAGAGCCAATCAGCAAAAACAATCTTCAGTCTGTTCTGAGACGGCATCTGTCTTTACCTAAACTTGAAATCCCTGACCATCAACAGAGTTCTGAGGAGCAGATCACAACCCAGTCGTCACAACTAACGGCTCAGGAAGCAGAAGAGGAATCACTGATGGTTAAAACTCATCAACGTTGGGGAGAAGCAGTGGATACCTCTATATTTTACGGACGTACTGAAGAACTGATGACCCTAGAACAGTGGATTTTGCCGGATCGTTGTCGTCTAATTGGTCTCTTTGGGATGGGTGGGATCGGTAAGACGGCTTTGTCTTGTAAGTTAGCGAAACAAATTCAGGGTGAGTTTGAGTACCTTTTTTGGGTTTCACTGCGTAATGCTTTACCGCTCCAAGAGCTTCTGAGCGATCTCCTTTTATTCTTGTCGAATCAACAGGAAACTGAAGAAGCTAATTTATCACCGACTGTAGGAGGTCGTATCTCGCAACTGATCGATTATTTACGCCGCTCACGCTGTCTAGTAGTTTTGGATAATGTAGACGCAATTTTATGCAGCGGCACCTACGCGGGAAACTATCGCCAAGGATATCAGGAGTATGGGGAACTATTCCAACAAGTAGCAGAAGTGGAACATCAAAGCATTTTATTGCTGACATCGCGGGAAATATTAAAAGAAGTTGATTTACTTGAAGGAAAAAAACTACCAATCCGCTCATTACAATTGCACGGTTTAAAAGAAGAACAAGTCAAATCAATTTTTATTAGTAAAGGATGTTGTGTCAATTGGAAAAATAAATTGAAAGTTTTAATTAATGAATGCGAAGGCAATCCTTTAATGATAAAAGCATTTGCATCAACTATTAATAGATTGTTTGATAATAGTTTTTCCAGTCATATAGATTATGGTAAAGATTTTTTAACAATTATTCCTGAAATCAAACAAATTTTAGATTATCATTGGCTTCGTCTTTCAAAGTTAGAGAAGCTAATTATGTATTGGATTGCGGGTAGCCAAAAAACAATTTCTCTTCAAGAAATCCAAAATCAATATCAATTAATTTATAGAAAAGAAGGACTAGAAGTCATTGAATCTATCATATCTCTAACTCGGCGATTTTTAATAATAAAAACCTCATTAGGTTTTAGACCGATTAATTTGTTTAAAACCTACATTAATATCAAAATGAGTTCCTGTAACTTTTTGGATAAATAGATGCGAGAAGTAGAAAATATCGCCCTCCTCGCTCTTTCCTATGTAGAACAACAAATGCTTGCGCTCTTAACAAACTTCAAAATCCGGTAACCTTTTGTCTAAGAGAAACAATAGGTTTGATTATAATTCTCACCCCTGACTCCTAAGAGTTAGGTAAATGAGGTGAGCCAAGGGGACGGTTATTGCGATCTCATCTACCAACGGGTTTTGACCACACCCATAGCCGAGTTCAACAGAGGGATTCCACCAAGTTGGCTAAAAAGAAGACTTCGTTGGTGGCTTAATCCAAATAGCACAACGCCCTTTAAGTTCCTTCGAGTTAGCCTTACACACCGCGATCGCTCCCCGATTCCACTCCCATAATTTCTTGGCTTCCCTCCCCTCAGTCGAAAGCGCCCAGTCCAATGCCTTGGCTTCTTCCAAAGACAACTGCCTTGGACCGGTTGGATCTAATTCTGGTGGCGAAGCCAATTGGAAACCACCCCATCCCCCCAACAGCAAACAACCCAGCACCGCCGCCCCACCAACCACCACAAAGAGCCAATTATCCGACAATGTTGCCCAAAATTGGCGGGATTTCTGCTTTTCGATTTGCTTGAGCGCATCTTCAACCGATTTCACAAACGCCCGCCGCTGCACTGCCATCATCGACTCTTCATAATTCTTCAGCGCTTCAGCTACTGCCAAAAACTCTTCGTGCAACGCCTGGAGTTTGGTCTCGAACAATTCCTTAATCGCTTTGGGAGACTCATCCAATAGTACCTCTAGAGAACCCGTTGCCGCCAACAGCACAAACAGCGGGTCTTCTGGCTCAATGCCCGATTGATAGGCAATTTCCAACACTCGCGCCTTGACTGACTCTGGCTTGCCCTCAAAGATAATATCTGGAACTGTTGCACCTTTATGGATTCCCCCGGCTTGTGAGATATCTGGCTGACCCACCATAATTCAAAATTCTTGCATTCAAACTACTCTTTGAGAAGGGCTTGCCCTAGCTGCTAAAATTCGGAAATCGCGGGGTTATTGAGCAACCCCAACTGCGACAGGGTGCTTTTAGCTTGTTTGAAGTAGGTGGCAACTCGCTGTCGGGAGAGAATCCGCCATTCTTTTTGCCATTTTTTGCCCGCAATGGCATCGGAGAAGCTCATTTTATGGGTAGAAAAGAATTGACGCTCTTTTTCAGAGAGAATCATTTTGGGTAAGGTAATTTCCTCAACCTCGTACTCTTCAATTAATTCCTTGACACTCGGAGTTTCGAGAACGGAGAAGTCCTTTGTCCAATACTCGTTTTTGACTAAGATATGGGGAATCTTATCTCCCCAATCGGCTAAAGATTGAACGAATAAATCTACCGAATCCGGCTGTCCCGTACAGACAAACCACTTGTAAAACTCAACCTTGCCATCAAATTGGATTGGGTTCACCTCTCCCTGATCCGCCTGATGAGAATCATCCTCGATATCCGACTTTCCTGGTGATTGTTCGACCTCTCCCAAAACTTCCATTTCTGATTGCGCTGGTGACTCGGATTCTGCCGCCGATGTTTCACAGGTGGCGGCTTCTGAGGTCAATTCAGATTCAACTTCGGTACTGGCTAACAAGGCGCTGGCAAATTCTTCGGAGAGAATTCCCGTCCGCTCAAACCATTCACTGACAAAGGTATAGATTTGAGACGGGAGATTGACAATGACATGATTTCCTTCCATCGCCCGGTATAAAATAGGGTCGGCGGAGTCTACATTCTCCTCATTCTCGGAAAAGAAGCATTTATAAGCTGGGCATTTGTCTGCATAAACCTCTAAGACATCGGGATTAGTTCGGTCGGTGTCAATGAGAACAAAGGGGAGTTTCTGCCCTAAACAATATTCCACCATGGTTCTGCACAAGAAGGACTTGCCTGTCCCTCCTTTCTCTCCATCGACTAGATGTACTCGCATCGGTTTTCTCCTGGTTAGTTGTTAATGATTGGGGGCTGATAAAAAGGGACGCTCTAATTGAATGGATCGTGCCATTTCCCTTTTCCTAAAAAAGCAGTTTCGGGATTAGCCAGCCTCGCTTCGTCCAACATTTCTTGTATCCGTTGGTCTCGTTCTGGTTCTTTTTCATCTGCTTCATCCCCATCCTCCAATTCATCCCTGACTGACACGGCTGGTGCGGTATTAGCAGAAGCAGGTGGCTGTTTTGGGGAAGCTGATTGAAATTGACCGACCCCAGAGGATTGGGGCGTACCCCCCCAAATAACGGGAGATAGGGAAAGTCCAAACTCGGAATTGAGCATCATCGCGTAATCGATGAGTCTTCTCGCCGCCTGATCCGCAATTTGCCGCACTTGGTTGACGGGTAAATCCGCTTCAGCCGCCGCGAAGGGACTGTAAAGGTAACTGAATGCTTGTCGCATTCGTTCGCGCAGTTCGGGAATGCCATCTTTTTTGCAGTATTTGATTACCATGGCGTCATAGTCGGTGAAAGCGCGATAGGTAACTTGAACTTCGGCTTTGGCTACTGCTTTTTTCTTTTGCCTGGTTTTCGATGGTTTCTTTGTATTTGCTGTTGTTGTATCCACGACCCCTTACTCCTGCGATTGAGTTCAAAATTGCCTTGTTGAAGGTGAAAAAATTCCCCAGTTAATCCTCAGTCAGTTCTGGGTTAGTCCCCGGTAAGTCCTGTGTAAGTCTCCAGTTAATCAACGGTTGAGGGGTATTTTGAGATAAAATGCGATCCATTGGGGAATAGGCTAAGGGTATGAATCCTCAGTCAGTCCTCAGTTATTGTCTAGTAAGTCCCTGGTAAGTCCTCAGGATGTCCCTGTTGCTGCCAGTTCCTTGAGTCTCTCTCCTACCGTGACTTTCCACCCCCAGTTTCTCGGTAGAGCAAGATATGGTTTTGGGGACACAGTTTGCTGCTTAAACCTGCGATCGCAAGGGTGATAAGCTGTAATCAAAAAGCACCGAAACCCCCTTGTTTAGCCAAACCCCAATTCAAGAAGCGCTGAGGATATGGAGTGTGACGGGTTCAGAGGAGGATGACTCCGTGGGTGAGGTTTCTGGTTGCTGCATCGAAAGCCAACCCATAACCTCGTTCATTACCTTGTCTCGGAAAAACAGAAAGACTCCGTAAACATCAGACAAGCGATCAGGAGTTAGGCGATCGCACAACAGGCGTTTGGGAATGACCATGTTGGCATTCCAGTACAGCTCAATTCCCTTGGTACTGTAGTAATCAGTAAGTTGGGATTTCAGATAAGCGGCTGTACCTCCGCAAAAGACGATCTCACTAACCCCATCCGCGAGTTGATTATCGATCCAATTGGTTAAAGCTGTGACATAGTCGCCGCGACAGAGTTTAATCGCCTTAACCAGATTCTCCACATCAGCGGCGCGGTGACTGGGTTCGCTACTGCGAGCCAAGTGAGCCAAAGCCTCGGGGTTCACCGGATCAGCAGCGGCGACAATGGCGGGCGTTAGACGCTCGGCATTTTGTCCAGAGGTAGAGTCTTTGACCGATTCCACCATCTTGACAAAGCCCAAGTCACAGGTGACGCCCTTGCCCACTTCCCCATATTGGGCAGACAGAATCGAGGCATTGCGATAGCCAACCATGACCACGGCTATGGACTTATTCAGCAAAGACTCTCCTCTGATGCGAGAATGGACAAGATAGATACCCGCTCCTTCCGGTCGGCACTGAAACGTCAACAGCTTGACCCGGCAGCGTCCTGTGGGTGTCTCAAAGTGACGCAGGGCTTGGGTTAACAACGGCTCGAACCGCTGTTTATCGGCATATTCACTGTATGGAAGTAATGCCGACAGCGCGATATTGAATTTGTTGGGTAGTGCCAAACGTTGCTGAACCACCCAAACGGCGGCTAAGGTTTTGGCGATCGCTCTTTCGTATTTGAGTTCACCGAGTCCTGGATTGCCGTGAAAGCGATGCTTGGCTAGATGTCCCACGGCGGTATAGGTATCGTGACTGCCTACCCATGCCGAATACTCCGGGGGGGCATTGCCAATCCTTGAGTTTGTATAGTCTCGTAAAGACTCTGCCGAAACCACAGAAACTTCTGGAGACATGGCAAAGGAGAAGCTGTGGGATTTGCAGAGAACATCCTTGGCATTTTCAACAGGTACTTTCTCCGCAATTACCTTCGTATCTGACCCGCCAAAGTCGATTGAAATCACCACCTGGGGCATAACAGTTTTTGGAGTTGTTGTTGCTTTAGCCATAACTTTTAAGGATGGAACATTCTTGCATCAACGCTGTTCTCACCCTAGCCAAGCCTTTAGACAAGGCACATCGACCAAGTGGCTAAACTGAATTAGCCTTTAGGCTAATGGGCAAAACCGTCCAGAAACTTGTAAAGTGAAAACGATGGCTTTTGTGAGACTTAAAGAAACAATGTCACCCAAATCACGTCGCACAGAACTCGTAAAAATTCGTCTGACCAGTGAAGAGAAAGTGCTAATTCAACAACGAGCCGCCAGCCACAATCTGAGAATCTCGGCTTACCTGCGACATCAGGGACTCAATCGCCATACTCCCCGGCGGATTAGTGAGGTGGCTTTGCTCACCTATGAGGAACTTGGTCGCATTGGTAAGAAACTCGACCAGTTAGCCACGGCGACGGATGAACCCGATTTACTTGAGCAACTTAAACAACTGATTAAGCAAGTGCGTCTGGAAATTACTGGGGCAAATCTTTAGTGTTTTGAATGTTAAAATGATTGGCAAATTGGTCAAGGGGAATAACTTTACAAAATGCCTCAATTATGTTCTCAATAAACAGGGGGCAACGCTCATTGGTGGGAATATGGCTGGAGAGAACCCTAGTGAATTAAGTGGAGAATTCAGCATCTGCCACTTTCTCAACCAGCGAGTGACTAAACCCGTTTGTCATATATCGCTGTCGCTACCCCAGCGCGACCATCTGGATGACCGAACCTGGTGTGAAATTGCCGGACGTTACCTCCAAGCCATGGGGTTTACCCGCAACCAATATATCGTGGCACGGCATACCGACACGACACACGACCACGTCCATATCGTTGCCAGTCGGGTTAGGCTTGATGGCACTTGTGTTCAGGATTCTTGGGACTATAAGCGCACTCAGCAGGTACTGTCTCAAATTGAAGTTGAATATAGGCTAACACCGACAAGACCAGACCGAGAACGCCGCGCTCCGACGACAGGACAAATGCGGCGATACCGGAAAGAACAGGTTAACTATGCCAATGGTAAGCGCTACCAACCCCCAGAGTTACCTGTTATCCGACAGCTACAACGGCTCATTGATGACAATACTCGGGACTGTCCCACCCTGACGCAGCTAGTATCTAGACTCCAGCAATCTGATGTCACGGTGCGTCCGGCGATGACCCCTGAGGGTGAGGTTGTGGGCATTAGTTTTGGACTCAATGGTATCAATTTTCCCGGTTATAAGCTGGGGAATGCCTATTCTTTACCGGGACTGCAAAACTATCGGGGAGTGGAGTGGGATGCCAAACGGGACGTAGTGGCTCTATCCCCAATCTCCTATGCTAATTCTGAATCGATAGCAGGGCAACCCGACTCTGTTCAACAGCAGTTTACTCAGACTGTTGCTCCAATTGTCGCTCAGATGCTCTATTCGCTGTCCACCCTCCAACATCGGGGAGATATTTATACCGCCTATTGGCAAACGCAGGAGGAAACACGGGTGCTGGTGTTAGAGCGCAATGCTGACGGGGAGCGGTTGATGAAAGCTAAGTATGAGTCAAAGCCAGGGTTAGAAACCGGACAATGGACGCAGGTGGAGCAATCTCGACTCACTGCTGCAGATGTTGAGCAGTTTATGTTGATAGGTAGAGCCATTCACAATCCAAAATACTCGGCGAGAAGGGCTTCGCTCTATAAATAATAAAGCTCAAGAGAATTAATTTGTCAGTTGAATCTGATTACTGTACCGATGTTATTGGAGAGTGAAGAAGGGTTAAGAGGTTATGAGGCAACATTAACATGAAATCATTTGAACAAGGGTTCATTGAACAGCAACCGATTAATCAAAGACTGCTGCAAACGATTCGCTTGATTGGAGAGTATAAGGGAAAGCAGGAGTTGTTTAAGGAACAAGCGCCCCAAGTTCTGGAAACGTTGCGCCAAGCGGCGGTGATTCAGAGTACGGAGTCTTCTAACCGGATTGAAGGAATTACGGTACCGTTGGAGCGGATTAAGAAGCTGGTTACGGAAAAAACAACACCACGCGATCGCTCGGAACAGGAAATTGCTGGGTATCGGGATGTCCTGACAACGATTCACACTAGCTATGCCCATATTCCGTTTACGCCGAATATCATTTTACAACTTCATCGTGACCTTTACCAGTTTGCTGTTAATACAGGGGGGCGCTGGAAAACGGTGGATAATGAAATTAGTGCCACCTATCCGGATGGGACTAAGGTGGTCAGGTTTCGACCGACTCCCGCTTATGCGACGCCTGTGGCAATGGAACGTTTGCATGACCAGTTTAATCGCCTTTGGCAGTCGAGTGAGATCGAGCCGTTATTGCTTATTCCGACCTATGTTCTGGATTTTTTATGTATTCACCCGTTTTTAGATGGGAATGGGCGAATGGCAAGGTTGATTACCTTATTGCTACTTTATAAAGCGGGTTATGAGGTGGGGCGGTTTATTAGTTTGGAGCGGATTGTCGAGAGAACTAAGGAAAGTTACTATGATACGCTTTACCAGTCTTCCCAAGGTTGGCATGAAGGAGAGCATAACTTATTACCATGGTGGGAATATTTTTTGGGAGTGATGGTGCTGTCGGCGTATCGGGAGTTTGAGACAAGGGTAGGGGTGGTTACGTCTACGAGGGGAACGAAAACGGCAATGGTGTTGGATGTGATTAACAATTTGCCTAGGGAATTTTCGATTCGAGAGTTGCAGGAGCGATGTCCAACGGTGGGGATTGATTTGATTCGTCGTATCTTGCGTCGGGAGCGGGATGCTGGACGTTTGACTTGTCAGGGACGTGGGGTGGATGCGCGTTGGCAGAAGCAATAAATTATTCCTATTTTATAATTCATCCTTAAAACAATGAAATTCTATCAACCTGATTTTGAGGAGCGTTTATTTTCTGAATCAAAAGCTGGAGAAGGTATGGAATTGACGAAAAATTATAAGGTTTTGATTGTCGAAGACCATGAGTTTACTCGCATGGGTATCGGGCTAGTCTTGAAAAAAGAAAAAGCGAAAAGTTATAATGCTAATATTAATCTTGAGCTGGTGGGGGAATGCGGGACAGCCGCTCAATGCCTGCAATTAAATCGCTCGGTTCAACCGGATATAATTATTGTAGATATTGGGTTGCCCGATATGAACGGCATTCAATTAACTAAAGCGTTGAAGACTGGCGATTGTCAGGGAAAGAGTGACTATGGGATTCCTAAGGTTCTTATTCTCACGTCTTGGAATAGTGAGGAGGTTGTTTTAGCCGCGTTCGAGGCGGGAGCGGATTCTTATTGCCGGAAAACGTTAGACCCATCTCTACTTTACCCAGCAGTGAAGGCTACGGCGCTTGGTGAGAATTTTATCGACCCAGCTATTGCTAGTGTGGTGCTAAGTTATTGCCAAAGTTATCAGTCTACTCAAGGGGAATCACGCGCAAGTTCTCATCAAGGTGAGCAAAAAAATGCTAATGGGGATTATAATTTAAGTCCCAGAGAGTACGAGGTTTTGGAATTGATTGTCAATGGCTATAATAATTCAGAAATTGCCCAGCAACTGTACCTGAGTGTGGCATCTGTCAAGGTATATGTGCGGAATCTGTTTAGAAAGTTGGCTTGCGAACGCCGCACGCAAATTGCTGTCCAAGCGTTACGGGAAGGGATACTATCTTGAGAGCGCTTGCCCATCACCGTATCCGTATTTTAGTGGTGGATGATACACCGGTTAATGTTGAGTTGATTAAACTCATTCTCAAGCGGCAAGGCTATTCTGTAAAGAAAGCGAGTTCGGGTGAGGAATGTTTGCAACGGCTCAAAGGTTTTTACCCCGATTTGATTTTAATGGATGTGCGTTTGCCGGGGATAGATGGGATTGAGGTCACTCGGCGAATTCGCCGTAATCCTCACTTACGCAACCTGCCAATTTTGTTGATGACGAGTCAGGTGGAAGAGGATTCACCTCACTCGCTGGTTGTTCAGGGGTTGGACGCGGGGGCTGAGGATTTTATTCATCGTCCCATTGCTGAGGCGGAAATGCTAGCGCGAGTGAGGTCATTACTGCGGTTGAAAAAAAGCCTGGAAGCGAGAGATGAGTTGATGGCGTGTTTAACCCATGATTTAAATACGCCGTTGGTTGCTAATCAGGGGATGTTGAACTTTTTGTGCGAGGGGGGATGTGGAGAATTATCGGCGGAAGCGATAAAAGTGCTGCGGTTGATGCAGGAAAGTAACCAAGGGCTGCAAGATTTGGTGCAGAAGTTTTTAGCGGTTTCTAAGTTTGAAGCCGGCGATAAAAAGTTGAATTTATCCCCGGTGAATTTACAGAAGTTGCTCAAGGATGTAGTGGAACAACTCCAGTTTCTGGTGGCTAAAGGGGTGAGTCTATCACTGGAAGCGAGTCGTGAATTTCAGGGAGATGTCTGGATTGAGGGCGACCGCGTGGAATTGCACCGAGTTTTTACTAATTTGGTGCGTAATGCGATTAAGTTTACTAGCAAGGGGTTTATAAAGATACGATACCGCAAATCGCGGTCGATTGATGGGATAGTTATTGTTATCCAAGATACGGGGTGTGGTATTCCTCCGGTAAAGCAACGGGAATTATTCCGGCGGTTTCGGAGTGGGCAACATAGAATTGATTCTCTGCCCTCTGCGGGTATGAATCCTCGTTCGGGTAGTGGGTTGGGATTGTATTTAACTCAACTTATTGTTAATGCTCATTCTGGGCAGATTGGTTGCCAATCTGTTGTGGGTAAAGGTACGATTTTTACGATTCGCTTGCCGGTTAAGCAGTGATGT
>CAKZMA010001097.1 GCA_937127375.1 uncultured Coleofasciculus sp.
CGTCGCATTAATTGTAAGCTGTCATGCATTTAAATTGGGTATTAGTAGCGAGCAATAAGCTGTCACGCATTTAAATTGGGAATGGGTAGCGAGCAAGATGCTCGCACTACAAGAATTTTGCTATTGTTGACATTAAGGTTGAAATGCCGAACAGCTTACCTTTTTTTACCACAGGATGTAGAGACGTTGCATGCAACGTCTCTACCAAATGATGCGTCCTAACCGCTATGGCGATTGCTATATTAGGGGGCGATTCGGGTGACGTCTCAGGTGAGGGAGTATACGGAGTTTGAGGTGGTTTTTCCGAAATGTCAGTTGGTTTTTGATATCATGTCCGCCTAAACTGTTATTATTCCCTTTTGCCTTGTAAGTAGGCAACAGGCAACAGGGAATACACAATTTAAATGCATAACAGCTTATCTCAATAAAAATAAGTATGACCCAGCAGCAAACCCAGCGCCCCCTACGTCGGGGTCGAATATTTCCTCAACATACGATACCGCTGCAAGAACTAGCAAAACGGAAAGCGGAACGAAACGCACGATATCAACGTTGTTTCCCGGTGTTTGAACGAGTCCGGGATGAGTTAATTAGTGATTACTATAACTGGTTTATACTAATTGAGCCAAATAGTGGGAACTATTTTATTGATCCCGATGAAGATAAGGCGGTGGAAAAGGCGCGTCAAAAGTATCCGACTGGCTGGTTAATGACATTCCGAATTAATCAGACAGGAGCCTGCGGCATGATATGATTTCTGGCAGATTTGGCAGTATTGGTGAGCTTTTTTTTGAGATTGATTTGATTACAGCCGAGGGTGAAGCGTTTCAAGTTGATGCGTTATTGGATACGGGATTTACGACAGGTTGGTTAGCCGTTAATAGTCAAGATATCGATGGATTGGGGTGGCTGGTGATTGAACGAAATCGAGCCATGCGGACAGCACAAGGACAGGATGTGTTTGATTTGTATGAGGGAACGGTGAGTCTTGATGGGGTTGAGTACAGGATTCCTGTTCATGTTGGGGAAGAAATTCCTGATGTTTTACTGGGGTTACAGTGGCTGGGAAGGATGCGGTTAGTCGTAGATGCGCCAGCCGGAGTGTTAACGTTAGAGCATCGGGGGAATAATGGCAGTTAGGGTGATATTGGGTATTGGTTTGTAAGCCTCGACTGTTATCTCTATTGGTCGGACTCATCGCAAGATTACCGATAATTCGTGGCAAAGTATTGACGCAAGAAGTCGTGCATAAAACGATAGCCGCCTCCTACTCGTTGTAGGAATAATCGGTCAGTGGCATAATCCAGGAAACGGGCGTAGTTCCAGGGTATGTAACCGTTGAAGTAGAGGATAATCCGTAGAATTGAGTGTTGAATAACTGGCTTTCCAGCCCTATTCAAACCGAACAAAAGTGATATTAATAGAGCAACAATTAAACTTATATAAAAATCTATATTATGTGTTGTCCACCAATTTAAGTATATACAAATAATTAAACTAATGGGATAGCTAGCTGTCATTAACCATAGGATATTAACACCTGACTGTTTTATTCCTTGATTAGGTGCTTTTCTTGTTTCAATTTCTAGTCCTTTTAGTCCTTCAAGTAGCACCCCAAACAGCCCTCCAATTATCCCTAATACTAAACCTCCAAATAGCCCTTTCAGGGGTGATCCAACTAGTCCATCCAAAATAGATACGGACATTAAGCATATAATTATTCCTGTCATAAACCCTTCGATGAAAAATTTTTTAATTGATTTTGCAGTTATCTTTGTTTTTATTTTTTCTATGGAAAATTCCAGAGTTTCAGCAGCCTTAATTTCAGATGGCATATCAGTTTTGATGGCTATAATACCATAGCTAAATCCAAACAATATGCCAAAATAATTGCCTATAATAAAATGATCAAAAATCAAACCAACAATACATCCTACTATTAATGCATGACATATCCATAAAAACAAAAATAAAATCATTGAATTTATCCTTTTTTGTTCCTTAGATAAAAGCAAATATGGCTGCATTTTATCTATAAATAGTTCACTCTCATTTTGATTGATTAATTGAATAGACAACCAACTTAACCAAGCCTTAGTATTTTCATGGCTAGGATATTTACCCTTAGACTGTCGGGTCAACATCTCCTCAACATAAGCTGAAAATAGATAATCTAATAAGCGTTCCCTTGAAGACTTAAACTCCTGCCACTTAGCCAGTGATATTTTTTGATAGGAAAGCACGATCACATTCAAGAAAAATGGTGTTTGAGCTAATTCACTTAATTCAGCGTTATTTTTGATACTATTCCAGAGTTTATCATTGCGAGTACGTTGCAGGTAATCCTGAAGTTGTTTATCATTGAAAGGTTGTAATTCTACTGACATATTCAACGCCAACTGAGTTGAATAAATCTGATACTCCTCAATCCGAGAACAAACGACCAAGGGATGAATCCAATTCCCTGGTTGCAAAAACTCATTGAGTTTCTCAACACATTTTTCTTGCCGTTCTGCTGCTAGTTCATCTAATCCATCTAATAGCAGGATAATCTCACCGTATTCTAGCCATTTTTTTGTGATGTCTTTACGAACTCTGTAAGATTTCCCGGAACCAAGATCCGCTACTATCCAATCTGTAATACTTTGGTTATCATTCTGCCAAGACGACAAGGACAACAAAACAGGAATAGGCTCATTTAAGTCTTCTTCCGCACGCTGCACCAACACTTTGGCTAACTCCAGCAGCATCGTGGTTTTACCCGCCCCAGGTTTGCCTAAAATCAGCAACCTACCTTCAACTCCTGCTTGATCAAACACATTAATAATGGATGTGTTTTTGGGTAGGCGAAACTTAGACTTAGAACCTGATTTAACGTCAATGTTCCAAGGATGCTCAACCTGAGACGGATTTTTATCCTTATCTGGGATAATATAAACGCGATTGTGCAGAGAACTCTCTAACCGTGTTTCTACCTGTGTTTTGATAGCCTTAAGCAGCACAGCTTTTGGGTCGTCCTTGCTGTACGTTTTTCTCGGCTTATTCTTCCCGTGCGAATTTAACTTTACCCGTTCCGATTCGGGCGACTTCAGTCAAGGTGGCGATTCTTGAGACTGTATCTCAACCGCGATCGCGTCTCCTTGTTTTTCCTTCTGGGTAATCGGCGGTAACGGCGTAGCTAAGTTCTTATCGATAAATCGCTTTACTTGGCGGTAAATCTGACTCTTCCTATCCGCTACCTTACAGATAGAAATATGGTCAAAATCCATCGGTACAGGAATCACACCCTTA
>CAKZMA010001098.1 GCA_937127375.1 uncultured Coleofasciculus sp.
TTGTCATTTGTCATTTGTCATTTGTCATTTGTTAAAAAGAATAGAGACTTCCATTTTAAAATTCATGTCATGTTATGAGTGCCGATTTTGTAATGCTCTCATTTCCTGCTGCACATCCACAACAATCTGTAACGCCTCATTGAGTAAACGCCCATGTTCCGTCGCTTGGTCGCTAACTTGTAAAGCTGTCAATGCCATGAGGTTATTATCAAACAATTCAGAATTGCATTTGATAAACTTGTCATTTTCCCTAAGAATTCGTTCAGTTTTTAAGGCTCGAATAATATCGTCACGGGTTAGCCGAAGTGCTTGAATAACTTGTCCCCGATTTGTTAACGCCACACCAGGATTGCCAACGGCTTCAATTTTGTCATTAATATTAATGGCTTGAATCACTCGATTAAATCGGTTTACATCTTCAAATAGTCGGATTAAATTCTTGCATTTGCGGCTAATGGCAATTTTGCGAATGTCGTTGAAGAATAAGGTGATGGCAAAAGTGGAAGGGATAGCAATTAACAACTTAAGATGTTCCGGAAAAACCTGGAGAAGTACAAACCCGGTTAAACTAATCAGGATAATAATCAAAAGGGTTTTAGTAATCTCCGCGATAAATTTAGGCAGAGTCGGTGGTTTCAGGACAGTATCAACACTTACTCCACTCAAATGTTTGAGTTCTCCTTTGGTGATTTTGAGTCCCTGTAAGTCAGGTTGCATTTTAGGTATGATAGTTTGACTTTAGCGATTCGGGCTTGGCTTAAGCGGTGATACACCTAATTGTATCTTTCTCTGTATTAGCACAAATGACTTGATGGGGTAATCGGCGGGTCTTGAATTTCCCGTTCCCTGTTCCCTGTTTCTTTAAACACAGGCTTGGCTCTCCCGTATATAAAGTGATAAATTTTGCTTATGTGTTGTGCGATTAGCTTGATTTGAATAAAACCTCGCTTAATCGCTTGATTAGTTGGGTTTCCTTTGTCAACCCAACCTACTGGATTGACACAGCTAAAATTGTGGATTAGATGTGACCATTGAATCGGGCGCAAGTCTTTGCGCCCCTAAGGTTTCGCGGCTAATGGTTAATTTTTGGAATATTACTCAGTGCAGAAGTATCAGTTTGTTCTCCCACAGTTTCCTTTTTGATAACAGCAATTGTTCCAGTTGACTCCATGACAATCGCTTCTAAGTTTTGTAAAGAAGCAATTCTGTTTTCACGCACTGCCGCTAATAATTGGACTTGGGTAACCCGTTGCTGTTGCATGGCTTTGTGTAAAAATTGACCTCGAAAGTACAGCAGTGAGGGACTTGCTGTGACTACGTTCTGGAATGACGATGAGCGAACCGTTAGCCATGAAACCACGTATTGTAAGGAAAGTAGCGTCAAGAATGCGATGACGCTTTCAGCTAAGGATACACCTTTTGCCGTGATTAATCGTCCCAGAGTAGAACCAATCGCAATCGTAATTACAAAATCAAAGGCATTCAACTGAGCTAAGGAGCGTTTGCCAGATATCCGTAGCAAGAAGAGTAAACTGATATAGGCTAAGGTTCCGACAACAACGATGCGGATTAACGGTTCAATCCCTCCATAAAAGAAAACAACCTTGTCCATAATAGTAATAATTTATTTAGCGTTATTGAGTTTGAAAATTAGGATCTCAAGCATGGGAAAATAAACAGTATAACATTCACCGCAACCTGAAGGGGGACTTTGATCTACTGTACTTTATTACAGCGCAAAGAGCTGTATTGCCAACTTTGATACCAGAAAATAAATTTATTATTTTTTAGCTTAAGTAAGAATCGAGCTTACTGAGTAAATTTTACAACCCGTTTTAACGGGTTTTAGCTTTAAGCCAGAACTTTAGTTCTCGGCTTAATTATGGGAAGCATTCTCTGTAGAAAATTAAACCGAGTCTATGTTTGAATTATTATTCAGTCAAGTATTTGAATTTTTCTCCTGAACGATTTGCTCATACCCTTTCATTAAAGGAGTCGCACTAATTCCATGTATGATGATAGATAGTACAACAGTTATGGACGTTATCCAAGCAATTCTTGCACCCAATTCTCCCTCTAAACTCTTACCAAGAGAATAGGAAAGATAGTAGAGAGAGCCGACTCCTCGAACGCCAAACCAACCAAATAACCAGCGGGTTGTGGGGTGAAACCGTGAGCGAGGTGACTTGGCAAAACCTAAGTTGGTGGTGCTAATCCAAGCGCCTAAAGGTCGGATGGCAAAAATTAATAACCCAGCGATGAGAAGGGCTTCACCACCAAATTTGAGAATTGGCTCAATTCGTAGGAGGGAACCTAACAGGAGAATAGTTCCCACTTCCATCAGCTTTTCAAGTTTTTCGGTGAATTCCAGTTGCGAAAGTCGCCGATTATGATTAGGAGAAATACGCTGTACCATTAACCCAGCAACAAATACGGCTAAAAATCCATAACCGTTAATGACTTCTGTTAGCGCATAGGTGATTAAAATAATACTGAGACCAATAAAATCCTCCATTAATACATCAATGGGTCGAAACTTTTGGAGCTGCTGCTTAATCCACATAACTCCCTTTCCAACCAAAATACCTATGCCAATTCCAGCCGCGATCGCCCAAATCAAATCAACAAAAATCCATTGTGTCAACCAAGTTTGCCAATTGTCGTTTTCTAACCAATGAATCCCAAAATAGACAAAAGGAAAGGCTAACGCATCGTTCAATCCCCCCTCAGAAGTCAGACCAAATCGCAACTCATCTCTATCTCCTATATGTGCCAATTGGACTTCGGATGCCAACACCGGGTCAGTTGGTGCAAGAATTGCCCCCAACAAAACAGCCGCTCCCCAGTTCAGATTCAATAACCAATGGCTAATTGCTGCTATGGCAAAAATTGAAATCGGCATAAGAAAAGCGATGAGCCGAATTGTTGATTTCCAAGCTCTTAGTCTCAGAGGGCGATTCATTTTTAAGCCGCAACTAAACAGAGACACAATCACCACAAATTCGGTGACGCGCTCCAAAAATTTGGTTTGGAGCTGAATTTGAATCAGATTAGTTCCATAGGGACCAAGACAAATTCCCACAACTAAGTAAATGAGGGCATAAGAAAGAGGTAATCGCTTAATCCAGCCTGAACCCATTGTGACCAACAGGAGTAGTAAGCCAATGATCAATAAGGCAAGAATGTAGATATCCACACAAGTAATATCCTATTTAACAATCGGAAAGGTTTTCTAAGACAACACGAAGAGTCGGTATTTAAATCCGTCTCGAAGTAGTCTTTTAGAATCCCTGGTATGCATAAGCTGTTCGGCATTTAAATCTTAACCTTAACAATGGCGAAATGCTTGTAGTGCGTTTAGCGAAGCCATGCCGTAGGCTTTACATCTTGTTCGCTACTAATACCCAATTTAAATGCATGACAGCTTACCAGGGAGAGGTCAACGTACTCACTCACTAACGCCAATCGGACGAACGACTACAATACCGATCGCGTTTTTGATCTTGCCTACATACTGCTGTAAATCTTGGGAAATCGTCACCTCTCCAGCGGGTGAGGCATGAATCAAACGAATTCTACCATCTGGCTGGCGATCAATGAATCCGGTATGGGTAACATCTAATCCCGCAATAGTCGTAGCGATGCCAATAATATCTCCAGATTGTAGCTGATCATAGCTGTGGTGAATTTGCTCGGTGGGAATATAGTTAAAGGGAACAGCATTAAGCTGATCTTCCATCTCTAAAATACACTGGTAATTTGCCTGATTATTAACCAGTTGAGGATAACGGTGGCGGTGGGTACTCATGAAATTAAGCCGCTTATTTAAGGAGATTCCTCCCAGCGCCTGGGTAATATTGGCTACAGTTCCTCGTTTCTGGTTATCCTGAATCCAGGCTGAGAAGTAATGCAAACGACTACAATAGCCATCGAGTTGACCATTTTGGTAACGCTGATTGCGAAGGTGATTGACAAAGGTGGGATAGGAATAATCCTGTTGCGCTAGAGTTCGTGCGATCGCGAGTACCGTTTCCACAAATAGCACACAGTCAAATGCCTGAAGCGTTACCACCAAGGTTTCCTCTGGCGATTGGTCTAATAAGCCTGCCTTATAGGGTGTCCCCACAAATCGGTGTGCGATCGCCTGTATAATATCCGTCATCGGTTGCTCATCCAGGTGTTGGGCAATTGCCCAGTCCATGACGTGCTGGAATTGTTCCCTCTCCTCTGGTGCAGGATTCATCGATTCTGAGACGGTAATAGTTGAAGTATCGGTCAGTAACGTCTGGGAAGGGGGGAAAATCAAAGCCTCTTTTCTGGTAAGAGAGAGGTTTTCTACATCCCGTGACAAGTCAGAATAATCTATCAGTTCCTCGTCCTCTGTTTCCCAGACGTAGCAAGGGGCTTCTGTACAGACTTCCCCTCCTCTAGAAGCATCCTCAGCACGATTTGCCGCTTGACTAACTGGAATAGAATCATAGTCCTGAGCTTTAAAGGCAAGATCTGACGTAAAACCGCCAGAAATTGCCAATCCCACAAAAGCCCAGCCAAACATTGTTCTCATTATTCCTCCTACTTCTCCAGCTTAGAAGGGCGGGTTTAGTCAAGTTATCGGTAAAATCCGTCCCTACCCCCCTCCAGACGCGCCTGCTCATAGTTTGCCACAGTAGAGACGCGCCATGGCGCGATCGCTAGACCATTGATGCAGTAGGAGTTAGACTTCGATTGTCGCCCTAAAACAGCTAACTTGGGTCTGTCAATTGCGCCTCAAGGCTATAAACTGAAGGATGCATCAAGATTGAGACGATTTTATTTAAGCTGTGCGAAAAATAGTCATTGCCGGTAACTGGAAAATGTTCAAAACTCAAAGGGAGTCCTCTGAGTTTTTGCAAGAATTTATGCCCAAGCTGGAGCAAACACCCCCAGAGCGGGAAGTTGTTCTGTGCGTTCCCTTTACAGACTTGGGAGTAATGTCCAAAAATCTGCACAATAGCCGTGTGCAGCTTGGGGCGCAGAATATCCACTGGGAAGATGAAGGCGCTTTCACCGGGGAAATTTCTGGTCCCATGTTGACCGAACTCGGCTTGCGTTATGTGGTTGTCGGTCACAGTGAGCGACGTCAGTACTTTGGTGAAACGGACAAAACCGTGAACCAGCGCCTCCTCGCCGCCCAGCGTCACGGGTTAATTCCGATTCTTTGTGTCGGTGAAACAAAGCAACAACGGGATGCTGGAGAAACGGAATCTCACATCAGCCAGCAACTTGTAGAAGGCTTGGTGGATGTGGATCAGCAGCAACTGGTGATCGCGTATGAACCGATCTGGGCAATTGGCACAGGGGATACCTGTGAAGCCGCAGAAGCCAATCGGATCATGGGTTTGATTCGCTCTCAACTGAAAGTTGCAGATGTACCGATTCAATACGGGGGTTCGGTCAAGCCGGCGAATATTGATCAGATTATGAAGCAATCTGAAATTGATGGGGTGCTAGTTGGCGGAGCTAGTCTAGATCCGGGGGGATTTGCCAGAATTGTTAATTATGAATAGTTCATGGTTCATCGGTCAGGGTTCATCATTCAGGGGTCATTTGTCGAAAACAACCGATAAGCTGTCATGCATTTAAATTGGGTATTAGCACCGAGCAAGATGCAAAGCCTGCGGCATGGCTTCGCTAAACGCACTACCAGGATGAGAGCCATTCTTGACATTAAGGTTTAAACGCCGAACAGCTTAGTCGGACGAATGACAAAGGACAAATGACGAATGACAAAGGACAACTAACCATCCGAGAACGTTCGTTCTGTTGGGGAGAACGTACCTACCTCATGGGCGTTTTAAATGTGACGCCGGATAGTTTTAGTGATGGGGGAGAGTTTAATACCCCAGCAGCAGCTTTGGCACAAGCCCAACGGCTGGTCGAGGCGGGTGTGGATATTCTGGACATCGGCGGACAATCCACTCGACCGGGGGCTGAGGAGGTTTCGGAAGCCGCAGAACTCCAGCGTGTACTCCCTGTGGTCAAGGCGGTGCGTTCCTCCCTATCAATTCCGATCTCGGTGGATACTACGAGAGCCTCTGTCGCGAAAGCAGCGGTGGCGGTGGGGGCGGATATGGTCAATGATATTTCTGGTGGTACGTTTGACCCGGATATGTTTCCTGTGGTTGCCCAATTGGGTGTGCCAATCATTTTGATGCATATCCGGGGAACCCCCCAAACGATGCAAACACTGACTGATTATCATGACCTCATTGGCGAAATCTACGAGTTTCTAGAGGGTCAAATTCGGGCGGCTATGAATGCGGGAATTGTGCGATCGCGCCTGATCATTGATCCGGGGATTGGGTTCGCCAAAACCGCTGAGCAAAATATACAACTGCTGCGACAACTTGCTACTTTTCGTTCTCTCGGTGTGCCTATTTTAGTCGGCGTGTCTCGCAAACGTTTTATCGGTCACATTCTTAACCAACCTGATCCCAAGCAACGAGTCTGGGGAACGGCGGCGGCTTGCTGTGCGGCGATTGCGGCAGGATCTGATACTCTCCGGGTTCACGATGTTTCCGCCATGTATGATGTCTGTCAGGTAGCCGATGCCATCTGGCGGTAGTAAACAATGCGGCTCAGTTAAGAAAACCTGGAGAAGCTGCTGACTTTTCACGCCATTTGGAAAAATGAACATCAAACCTAACCCCCCAGCCCCCTTCGCCTTTAGATCGCCCTTCCGTCCCCCTTCAAAAGGGGGAAACCAGATGTTGCTTCGCTTTTATTGCATGGAAGGGGGAGAATTCAAAGCCTCTCTCCTTGCAGGAGAGAGGTTTGGAGAGAGGTTTTCTACATCCCGACCAAAAGTAAGGGAGAAGCTGGGGTAGAAAAAATTAAATTAGAGCTTATCCGAGGAGTATCGGGGTAGTAGAGTATTTGTTCTCGTCTGATTGTGAATTTTTGTAAAGAAATTTAGCGAAACCTTGCAATAATTGCTCTAAAAACTCATAATTCTAATCTGACGGCGATGTGATGTATAGAGCAACGTTATCCCAGAAGAGTCGGGATCAGCCTATGCCTTATCGATTGCTGTCAAGTCATCAAAAGCCGTATTTGAGTTAGCGAAAAAGTACCATCAAACGGTAAAATAAAAATAGTTATTGACCTCTCTACTGGAGTTTGGATGGTTCATTGAAGCTAGGTGGAACAAGTGTGTTAAGTCAAAATGATAGAAGACGATATAACGTTCGTCTATCTAAAAAAACCTGAATAAAAAGCCTTTGAATTATGAGGCAAATCAGACCCTTGAATTGCCAGACAAGTCAATTCCCATAGAGTAGCCATAAGAGCCAAAAAGTCTTAGATATTGTGAGTCTAAGCTAAGCGGTTGGCATCGTTCAGCCCAAAGCAAAAAAGCTAACAAAACTGATTGAGGTAGCGTTTTGCCTGTACAATCAGAAATGGCAGACGTTGGCATCGTTTGTTTTCATCTATCTTTCTTTGGCAAATTTGTTAACTTTTCTCTAAGAAACAGGAGTATCGCTAAATGTTCAGTTTTTTAAAATCTAAAGACAAATCGTCAGAAGCTCCGAAAAGCAAAAAAAGTAAAGACTACTTTTTGGAACTAGACGATGCGGGGGCGGTTAAATCGGAACCGGAAGCCAAGAAACCGGAACCCGCTAAAGCAACCAAAGCTCAAGAAGCAGAAGCGAAAAAGCCAGCAGCAAAGAAGCCAGCAGCGAAAGCGGCTAAAGCACCAGCAGCCAAACCGCAAAAAGCTGCACCCCAGGCGACGCCCGCAGCCAGCAATGGCAAAGTTGAACCTCAACCGGGACTCACCTTTGCACCAAACAACTTATTGCCACTCAAAACCAATAGTGGTCGGCGGCGTCCGGGTCCTTCTATGAATAATTTCCTAGAGATGGCACGTCAGGTGCAACCGCCTCGCTCATAAGCGATTTCATTTGGCAGTGCAGATTGTAGAGACGTTGCATGCAACGTCTCTACATTAATTATTTTTCAGAAAAACCAGTCCACTGTATAGTTCAAAAGCAGAATCCCAGAGGCTTTCTTGACGTCGAAACAAGTCAATGTGAGCGGGTAAACGAGTCAGCATTTCTCGATAATCGAGAGCCGTTTCAGCAAAATTGGTGAAATCTGACCAAACAGGGGTTTGAGGAAGTTGACGGTTGAGAAAATCCCGCAGCTTATTCCAGTTGATTCGATTAGTTGTCTGGCTTAGAGAAGATGGGGATTTTCCCTGAGTTGGGTGGCTCTTTGGCTGGGGGAATAACTCAGTGCCCTGGTGAAATTGATAATCGCGATCGCATAAACGCAGGATAGTTTTTCTCGTCAGTAAATGCAAGTCGCAAAACTGGGCGTAGTCTTGGGTTTGAGTCTTACGCTGTAATTTACCACGAGCGTCAACATCCACCACTTGTTCAAAAATAGGTAAGCGTCCCTCCACCAGTTGACTCACTTGGGACCACTGGAAGGGGAGAGAACCCAGTTGACCTTGATCATCTTCGCAGACAACGGTAGCTTCCTGAGAACTAACTTGGGAAAAATAATGAACCCTAAACACATTGAGGGATTGAATCTCCGCCAAAATTGCCCAAAAACAGGGAACTGAACCCTGCTTGAGGGATGACGCATAAAATTTTAACTCGCCAATGGGTCCAACTCGATACAACCGCCATCCCCGTGTTGGGAGTTGTAGGCGGGCGGTATAGGGATCGATTTGCATAATCTTCGCCAAGGTTTGGGCGGCGGTGGGTTTGGCTTCGGGTTCTATGGGTTCGAGGACTAAAATACCGAATTGAGTATTTTCGGCGTCAGCCGTGGCTTGGGCTAAGGCTTGGCGGCGTTTTTCCTGTTCCATGGCTTCTAAACGCCCCAATCCTTGACGCGCTTGGGTCATAACTTTAGGATGCGTTGTATTTTTAAGTAACTTGCGGTAAGCGGTTTCGGCGGCGTCTAACTTACCTGTGGCTTCGTGTAAGCGTCCGATATAAAGTCGCACCCACGGGTTATTAGGTTCTTCCTTGGCTAACTGTTTAAGTAACCGAGCCGCTGTGCGGTAGTCTTTTTGTTTAAAGGCATTAATAACTTGGTCAAGCATAATTTTGTCTTATGTCTTATGTCTTATGTAAAAGATTGTCACTTTTGTGTTTCTAAACTAGCAGCAATTAACGAAAGAGCCATGAGGGGGGCGGTAACAGCGCGTAAAATTCGGTGTCCTAGGGAAACAGGTTGAAATCCAGCCGCGATCGCTTGTTCGATTTCTGCGGGAGTCCAGCCGCCTTCGGGTCCTGTAGCTATTGCAATAATAGGAAGGTTTGACCCTTCGCTGCATTCATCTGGAACCGGGTTTTGAATGTAGGGGCGGGTTTCACTATTATCGTTTGTTGTCACCCTAATGGTGCTAAACCCGCCCTCATCTCCCTTATCTTCCCCATCTCCGGGATCAATAACCTCTAGCTTAGGTAAGCAATTTAACAAATGAGGAACGTTACCTCGTGCGACACAAATATAGCGGTGGGTGGTGGAGTCGATAGCTTGTTTAATCGCTGATGTAAAGTCCAAGGGATCAAGAATTGTGGGTACAATCTGACGTTCCGATTGTTCGGCGGCTTCTTGGGCGATACGTCGCCAGCGTTCCAGTTTGCGGGGACTGGGGTTAAGAATCGTGCGATCGCTCTTAATTGGTATGATACAGGTTACACCGAGTTCGGTTGCAGCGGAGATAACATCCTCAAATCCACTCCCCTTGGGCATCGCGGTCATTAGGGTAATTGCACAAGGTAATTCGGTTTGGATGGGGATCGATTCAATAATTGTAGCTTCGGTCAAGTTAGCCACCAACTCACTCAACCACCAGTTTTCTTGTCCATCCATAGCAATAAAGCGATCGCCTTCAGTTAGTCGCAAGACTCGCACCAGGTAATGCTGTTGGCTGTCGGTGAGGAAAATCTGTTGGTTTTGTCGTTGCGTGGGTGAGATGACTAACCGTTGCAGGTTCATCGTTGATTG
>CAKZMA010001099.1 GCA_937127375.1 uncultured Coleofasciculus sp.
TTAAACGGCGGTTTCTTCTGACAACTGCACCTCTGGTTTCGGTAAATCTTGTGCGGGAATCGTTTCTACCCGTTGGGTCAAAAACGCTGCAATCACCATAAACACACCGCCAATCACTACGGCTAAGAGGCGATTATTATCCAGAAAGTTATCCATTACCCAACCAAACCCTAGAGATACGGCAATCTGAGGTAGGACAATAAAGAAGTTAAAAATGCCCATGAAAATGCCTGTGCGCTTGGGAGGTAAACCACCAATGAGCATCGAATAGGGCAGAGTCAAAATACTTGCCCACGCAATACCAACGCCTACCATCGATAGGAATAGCAGATATTGATTGTCAATCACCATCAATGACATAAACCCTACGCCACCGCAGAGGAGACAAAAGCCATGGGTGAGTTGGCGACTGGTAATTTGTGCCATTCTCGGTAATAACAAAGAGACACCAAAACAAACAGCATTATAGAAGGCAATGCAAATTCCTGCCCATTCAATCCCATCGTTATAAAGTAATGATTGCTGGTTCGTCGCACCAAAAATATTCCAGGCGACGGCGGGGGGAAAGTATAGGAAGAAACAGAACATTCCTAACCAGGTAAAACACTGCACCCAAGCTAATTGTTTCATCACTGGGGGTATCTCTTGCAGCGCGATCCAGGCTTCGCGGATACTGTTGATTACACCGCCTTTTTTCTGTTTTTGCTTCTCAAAGGCTTCTAAGTTTTTCGGTGGATATTCTTCTGTGGAAAGAACTGTCCACAGTACGGTACCAAAGAAAAAGGCAGCCCCAATGTAAAAGGAGAATTTCACCGTCAGGGGAATTGCCCCTTCATTGCCACTGAGGGAGGGAATATTAAAGATGTTATTTAAAATCCAAGGTAATGCCGACGCACTAACCGCGCCTAAGCCGATAAACAGACTTTGCATGGCAAATCCCATCGTCCGTTGGCTTCTCGGCACTAAATCCCCCACAAACGCCCGGAACGGCTCCATGCTAATGTTGACTGAGGTATCTAGAATCCAGAGTAATCCGGCTGCCATCCACAATGCCGATGAATGAGGCATGAGAATCAGCGCGATCGTACTCAAAATTGCGCCAACTAAAAAATAGGGTCGTCGCCTACCCAGAGATCCCCAGGTATTATCGCTCATATTGCCAATAATTGGCTGCACGATTAACCCTGTCAGGGGGGCGGCTAACCAGAGAATGGGAATTTGATGGGCATTGGCACCCAGATACTCGAAAATGGCGCTCATATTTGCCATTTGGAGTCCCCAGCCAAATTGAATGCCGAAGAATCCAACGCTCATATTCCA
The DNA here is from genome assembly GCA_937127375.1 of uncultured Coleofasciculus sp. Classification (GTDB taxonomy): domain Bacteria; phylum Cyanobacteriota; class Cyanobacteriia; order Cyanobacteriales; family Coleofasciculaceae; genus Coleofasciculus. The sequence goes on from CAKZMA010001099.1 coordinate 1,321, forward strand.
GAGCTGCCAAAAATTTAACGGTTGTTTTTTCATGACAAATCAGTTGTCTGACGACAATCGGCGATCGCTCATCATTACCTGTTCGGGTTCATCACCCTGCATAGCCCGATCGCCGTTGATGATTATCGGCTTTCTACAGGAACCTCGAACGATGAGGGTAATTTTCTAGCCAGCCGATACTTATCGGTTTCCCGCAGGCGCTGACTCAAAAATCGACAAATCTCTAATACAATATGAGGACGTTGGGTGATCAAACTGATGAAACGGTTTTTCTCTAACTTGAGCAGCGTACAATCCTTCACCGCGATCGCACCATCCCAGTGCGGCGCATTATCAAATAGCGTTACCTCCCCAAAATGCTGCCCTGCTGATAAGTATTTCAGATCACATTGCACCTCGTCCATATCTTTGACCAAGCGGACACTTCCTTCCCCAATAATATAGAAGTGGTTGCCCCAACTCCCTTCAGTATAAATGGTTTCACCCGCCAGAACATACTGTTGTACTAGGGCTTGGTCAATCAGAAGCAGTTCATCGAGGGATAAATTTTTAAACAGAGCAACATTTTTGAGCAAGAGTAGACGACTCATAAAGAAATCCTTGAGTGACGGCTGCTGATCAAGGGGCTGGAAAACTTGCTGGACAACGGCTTTAACCAAAGGGTCTGGATCTTTCATTAAAGCAGAAGGTACCCCAGCTAAGGCAATCAACGCACCAATCTTAATCCAGCGATCGCGCGATTCTAGGGCTTCTAGGAGTAGCTGATATCCCTTGGTTCGCATCCACTGAGAATTCACCCGAATCCGAGTTCCAGGTTGATCATCACTAATCAATTGTTCCAAAACAGGCATCAGAGGAAGCACAAAGCGGCGATGACTCAACGACGCCAAGGTTTCAATCGCATTAGCTAAATCCCTAGAATCTGTGGAATAGAGCAGCCGTTGCACTACGTTGACAGTACGGGAATGACCCAGACAGGAGAGAATATAGAGAACCCGTTGAATCAGCCGTTGATGATAATCCGCGATCGCAATGGCTAGAGGTTGCCAACTGGGATTAGTCGGGGGAATCTGTTGTTGCCATTGGCGGCTGTGTGTCACCTGCTGAAAATCCGGACTCAGATACTTGAAGAGGATATCACTTGCTTGTTTTGTCCGCACTTGACCAATTGCCGCAATCGCCGCGTCTACAATATCCGGATTAGACGAGGATAAACTATCTTGGGCTAACGTCAATCCCGGTTCCCCATACATCGCCAGCGCCACCGCCGCACAACGACGCACTTGGGGATGATGATCGCCTAAACCAATTGCCACATAGCGCAACATCCCTTTACAGCGAGTAATCCCCAACAAATTAAACGCCGCCGCCCGTACCCAGGGATCGGGATGTTCCAATTCCGAGACAGCTAATTCCGCCAGTTCCCAATCCCCCGGATGCGCCAAGGTTGCCAAGGTTTCTAATCCCTCCCGTTTCACCTCTGGGGTAGCATGGGTGAGAATCTGCGTTAAGGGGGGAATTAATTCCGGATTGCCACTACAAGACACCACCCGTACAATTGCCTGTCCCGTGGTACTCTCTAAATCCGATTGCCATAACTGTTCGCAGGTGGTTTTGATTTGGGGATTATTAATCACTCCCATTTGAGTCGCTGCGACTGAGGCTAATAGGCTGACTTCCTGACTAATATCCCCCAAGCGAGAGCGCAGTTGCTCCTGTTCCAAGGGCTGCTGATTGGCAATTAACACTTCTAACGCCGTGGCTCGAACCTGGGGATTGGGGGCGTCTAAGAGCCGCTCAAAGTGATGGATGGTATCTAAATCCGATTTATGGCTAAACAGTTTCACAATCCCGCGTCGGATACCCGGATCAGTTTCCGGTAAAAGGGGCTGCACATCGGATAAAAATTGGCTCGGTTGTCCCAAACCTGCGGCTAATTCTAACCCTTTAATTCGCGTGTACCGCTCATCACTGTTGAGCAAGTCGTGAATCATTGGACTCGACTGGGGCGGTAATTGCATCAATCCCTCACCAATCTCATCCAGATTCACCGCATCGGAGCGTAACATGACTTCCAAGCATTGGACATAGCTATTGCCCATAAACAAGCGCACCACCAGCAATAGCACCGTTAAACTAATGCCAATCCAGATAATCTGCTCTAGGCTGAGAAAGGATTGAACAATCCACAACAGCCCACCCGCTAACGTCAACCCGATCGCATAAAATAAGCCATCACTGAGCGATCGCACTCGTCCCATAAATTCTGGAGGGACGGCATTATAGTTTAATTGATGGATGGGTAAGTTAATCCCTTTATATAATCCATCACTATTTACATTCGCCGCGATCGCGGCTTTCAAATTAAAGTTAAACGCGAGTCCCAGTAAACTGGCTAACGTTGTCACTGGATAAACCAGATTCATTCGTCCCACGCCTAATCGTTGCAACAGAGGGCGAGTGAAACAGTAGAGGATCACCATCTGTAGGATACTATTCGCCACTCTCAGCAATCCCAGAAAGCTGGTTAATTCTCGGTCATTGGTGAAGGTTTGGGCATAAATGCTTAAATATTCAAACTCTGACGTAATATAAATAATGACTAACAGAAAGCTACTACTTGCCAAAAATAGGATAATGGGGTAGCGCTTCACCAAATCCGGAAACGTCCTTAACGCTTCAACTAAGTTCACCGGAGTTTGACTCCGATTTGTCTCGATGCGCCGTTGAGAGCGTTCCAGATAAATCAGTTGCGCGATCGCCACCCCACAGACAAGCGGCAAACTCAGCAGCATATCCTCCGTGGTGAAAAACTGGGACAGCAAACTGGTCAAACCGCCGCCCAACAAGATACCCACCGCCTGAGCCATCCCCATAAATGGCGCATAACGCTTATACTCCAACGCTGTGAAATAATCCATTAATAGGTTGGGCAATAAGATATTGTTATACAAATCCCATTGGAAGAAAATCGCGATAAAGATAAGATAATAGACCCATAACGTATCCAGGGTGATCAACAGTCGCATTCCCAGCGCCATAGCGATGGCAAAGACCAGCATATAGCGGAAAAGCTGGGGACGACTAAAACGGTCAATCACCTGGGAAAACACCGCATAAGCGGGCATGGAGACTAACCCAATCAGCACATAAAACAGGGGCAGATTCTCTGATCCCGCATGACTCAGAAACAGGGAATTGGCGATCGTCATCGCCAAAATGTTATAGGTGAGAATCGTCACCCCCAGAAATAATAAATGAGCCAGCCGTTGTACCTTCCAAATCGAAAGACCAAAACGTTGCTCAATAAATTGACTTAGCATGGGTGTTTGGGTTAAAAGTATTGCATCATCCAGTTAAGTCTCGTCAGGATTTGATCTAGTTTTACATAACGTAACATAATTGGGGAAACAAACGCTGCTTACCAAATTCAATTGTTGAAGCGGATAACCAGAGGCAGAATCAGCTCAAGAATCACCCGGTTAAAACGCGGGTGAGTGCCAAAAGCCTTAGGGAATCGCCGAAACCTTTGATATACCGTAGGGTGGGTTTCGACTTCGCTCAACCCACTCGACTTCGCTCAACCCACCAGCATACCAGTCAGTGGCATTCGACTTAAGTTTCTAGCGAAGACAGCGTAACTACAAACATAGGGTTCTGTGAATAGTATCAAAGCTATGTTCAGTCAATTAGGGCTATTTAAAATTTGCTTCATCGGGATTTCTTCACTTCTGTTCATTACACCAACAGCAACGGCTCAACGCAATTCTGCACCAATACCGTCCTTAGTTCCTCTAGAAACAGAATTCTTAGAACCCGATACTATCCTACCTCCCAACATAGTTACAGCTAATACAATATCCCAGCAAAACATTACAATTCCTAGCCTTTGGTGGGCAGAAGAGCAGTTTGATGAATTTGGCGGTAAACTGCTCGTGAACTGGCTCGCTTACCAAGATAAACAACGGGTGGATTTGGTGGTTAGCCGTCAACCTTGGACACTGCTCAACTATTTAGAACGATACAGCTTTATTAATCATTTCGGAACGGTTGCTAGAGACTATAACTATAATGTCAGAGTCTTCAATGACCGAGCCGAACCCTTAGCTACCTATACTTGTGATTATACGACTTCAGGACTACCCTCTTGTGAGGTCTTGATATTTGAGGGTTTGGGACCTGCGGGTTTACCTGTCCAACGAATTCCCTGAAGGGAAGATGATATCATGTCCGGTTAAATACTTACACTAAAGGATGATTCGATTGATGGGATCTTAAGTCACCCCTTATGATTATCTGGTTACTCAATAGTTCTCCAAAGATAGTCAATGGCAAACAATGGGCTTTTTGTTGGCATGGTAACATTAGATCTGGTTTACCTTAGCCCCAAGCTACCCGGTCAAAATGAAAAAATTGCTGCTTCTGACTATACCGTGGCGGCTGGGGGTCCAGCAACAAACGCGGCGGTTACGTTTAGTTATTTAGGCGATCGCGCGACAATCTTAGGGGTGGTGGGAACTCACCCGATTACACCCCTGATCCGTTCCGATTTGCACGATCAGGGGGTAACTATTGCAGATTTAGATCCGACAGCAACCAATCCTCCACCCATTTCTTCGATTATTGTCACCCAAGGGAGTGGCGATCGCGCGGTGGTTTCGATTAATGCGGCGAAGATTCAAGCAGGGGTTGAGCAAGTACCGCCGGATATTGACCAAGATATTAACATTGTGATGATTGATGGTCATCAAATGGAAGTGAGTCGTGCGATCGCGCAATCGGCAAAATCTCGTCAGATTCCAGTTGTCCTCGATGGGGGGAGTTGGAAACCTGGATTAGAGAATCTTTTGTCCTTTGTTGATTATGCCGTTTGCTCGGCGAATTTTTATCCCCCAGATTGTGATACTCACCAAGATGCGATCGCTTATCTTCGCGCCGCTGGAATTCCCCACATTGCAATTACCCATGGGGAAAAACCAATTGAGTATTTCTCTAGTGGAACATCGGGTCAATTATCAGTACCTTGTATTGATGCGGTTGATACATTGGGAGCTGGTGATGTTTTTCATGGGGCATTCTGTCACTCTATCCTTAAGCATACCTTTACTGACGCCCTAGCCGCTTCAGCAAACGTTGCAGCCCATTCTTGTCAATTTTTTGGCACTCGCCAGTGGATGGCGTCTAATGGTTCAGCGTGAAGTTAGGGATGGTTAAAGGTGACTCTGAACAAGAACAATACGGCTGTGCTGAAATCTCATTAACCATTTGCATTCGTCCCTTGCGAAACGCACGTAGCAGTCGATCAATGGACTCTCTCTCTTCCTCTGTGATCGAGTCTTCTAACATGGCTGCCATGAGTCCATATCGATCAGCCAGCGTAATTTTGCCCGAACAACTGACTTGAGCAAATAAATCCGCGATCGCACCCGGTATAAGTTGGACTTGAAGTTTCATGTTACTCCGCATAAATTCAACCCTTCTACTATGAGATAGTTGTTCTCGTTCTAAAGTGATTGACATTTTATCTGATTAGTGATATGCGTCAAATATTAAGGTAATTTAAGTCTCTTTAGTAACGTGACTACGTTCGGATTTTAGTGTAACCAAAACGCTATAACTTTGTGATTGAAATTCGTTTGATCGAGTGAGATAGATCACAAAAAAAATAAGGGTAACTATAAGACTAAATCCGGGTTGACTGGCAACAGGAACCTATAAATTAGGGGCGGCTGAATAAGTGTTGTGGTGAGGGGGAGCGGGGGAAGCTGGGGAAGCTGGGGAAGCTGGGGGAGCAAGGGTACATTTTTCCTGAGCAAGGTGATGCCATACTTATGAAGAATACTACCCGATTTCCTTGAATCAAACCCTCTGTCAATAAAGCTCAAAGTATTGATGGGCTTTGCGGTTTTGGCTTTGTGCAGCAAGCCCTAAATTAAGAGACGTTCCTTAATATTAAGAAACGTCTCCACAGGTGAGGGGAACCATTTAAAATTTTCTAAGATATGTATCTTAGTTAGACAATTAAGTGAGAGTAAGGACTATCACTAAATTTTTGAAAGTTCATTGACGATCTGCATACGTCCACGACAGATTGCATGGAGTAACCTATCGATGGAATTTCTTTCTTCTTCGGTAAGACTATCCTCCAATAAAGCTGCCATGAGTCCATATCGGTCTGCCAGAGTAATTTTCCTACACATACTAACTTGGGCAAATAAATCGGCGATCGCGCCGGGTAAAAGTCTAACGGGGACTTGCATAGGACAAGTCAGAACTCGACATTACCTAGTATAAATAATCTGGTCAAGGAATACCGTGATGCTAGACAGAAACGTCTGTGATATCGTTCAACTTTAAATGTGATTCAAGTCTTATTGAACAGTGATACAAGTCAGCTTGTTATAATGAGATAGTTGTTAGAGTATTCTGACAATTATAAGATTTTCTAAATCAATTTTGTAGAGAATTTTAGATTTTTCAGTCAATCCCGACATCCGCCCGGAG
>CAKZMA010001100.1 GCA_937127375.1 uncultured Coleofasciculus sp.
GGTTCCCCTTCTCCCCCCGGTGGGAGAAGGGGTTAGGGGATGAGGGGGAAAATGTTGAGGAGTAGACAGACATGGCTAAAAACCTTACCAGCATTAATTTTCGACCTTAAGTTGACACCAATGACCGACCTGCGCCCGATCAATACCGACCTGCGCCCCTACTTATCCATGACAGGGCGCGAACTATCCAGTTCAGCCAACAGGTATCGAATCAATTTGTCTTGATCATCCCCCACCCATTCTCGCTCACGAGTCACCATAAAAATAGCATTCAGCAGTTGATCGGTTGCTAATGCTTCTTTTTTCCGTCGGTCAAGGAAGGTTTTAATTAGCGTATCAACCTCTTCTCTCGATGCTATCTCATCTCCTAAATGAGCCTTGACAATCCGTTCTAGCTCAGAGCGATTAGGTTCTCGCATCGTGAGGCGCAAACAACGCCGTAAAAATGGTGGCGGAAAGTCGCGTTCCCCATTACTCGTCAATATCACCAGTGGGAATTCTTGACAAGTAATCCGCCCCCCTTGGATTTGGACTCGTTTATCAGTACGTGTTACTTCTTCATCATCGGTATAAGCCGTTCGCACTGAAACAGTTTTCGACTGGTTCTGATTATCATCCCCTTTTTCCAGACGCGCTAATTCAGCAATCTCAAAGCGCCCTTCCTCAAAAATTGCCAGTAAATCATTGGGTAAATCAATATCACTCTTATCAATTTCATCAATAACCAAGACACGAGGACGTTGAGACGGGAGAAAGGCAGTACCCAGCGGTCCCAAAGTAATATAATCTGCTATTTGTTGGGGTTCATCGGTTTGACCCCCTTTCAATTCTGCTTGCTTGACAGCCTGTAAGCGAGCGATCGCATCATAGGTATAAAGCCCATCTTTGAGGGTTGTACGGGTGGTAATCGACCAATAGAGGACTTCACCCAGCTTCAATTCTCGCGCTACAGCATAAGCTAAAGATGATTTACCCGTACCCGGTTTGCCTGTAAGTAGTAAAGGTCTACGCAGATACAACGCCGCATTAACCATTTTTACCTCTTCAGGACGACACTGAAAGGTTTCCCCTCGGCGTTTCCGTCGGCTCACCCCCGGACTAATATCTTTTCCAAAAGGACGCCAGTTCGGAGCATCAGGCAAGTTATCAATGTCGTCATGGGGGTTGCGGTTGTCGCCTTGAAAGATTTTCCAGTCACTCATAGCTACTTTAATAGGTCAGGCAGATTTCGGCGGTACTAAGTCTGGATCATCCCACAGCAGAGATAGGTGATGCCCAATATGACAATTTAGAGGCTTTTTGCGGGATTTACGACGGACTTCTCTGACAGTTTTGGGTAAATTCGCGAGGATACAGGCATCCAAAACACGATTTAACTCCACTTCGTTTGTCGATTCTGATAAGTTAGAGCGACCCCAAAGTGCTAAAGGAAACCCCATTTCAAAAATTAAGTCAAAAATGCTAATAGAGTTATCTTGATGGGGCGCATCAATCAGTTTCAATCCAACTACATTTTCATTTTCTTCATCGATCAGATCATAATATAAATCCTCTAAATCGCAGTCCTGACACCCCTTGAATCCTGTGGATGCCTTTTCCTGAAGCAAGGATTTTTTCTGCTGCCATTTTCTTTTCCACAGTTTTGGGTTGTAACTACGACTCAACCGCTCATATAGCCTAACCACAACTTTATAGTGATGACCGATCGGTAACTCCATTCCAATTCGCTTAATCAGTTTCCAACAATCGGCATTACAATTGAGGAGTTGTTGAGGCAAGAAAATATGAACCTCTGAATCGGGAGGTAACTCATCAACAACATTCCCTTGTTCAAAATATTGCTTTAACACTTCAGGAATTGCTTCCCAGGAGTAAGTTTCATCCCCCGTTAACCCACTATTTATATCAAGACCGACTGTGCGATAGCCTTGTCGAGCTGTTTTGTATTGCTCAACATTTTCAATCAGCCACACTTGCACCCGATACGCTTCTCCATCTTGAGATTGCGTTGCTGCCTCATCACTATAGCTAATCAAAATAAACAAGGCTGTTTGAACATTTTTGCCTTGCTCCTCTCGCTGCGTTTCTATCTGTCTTAAAAGGTTAGACCAAATGTTACAGTGTTCTTCTCCCCATTGTTGAAGTAACCTAATCAAATCATTATTATTTGAAATAAAAGTCAGCCAAGCGGCAAATTCTTCTAGAGCCGTGTAATCAGATTTACCTTTAGGAATCTTTAAAAGTTCAGTAATCAGCGATTCGATTGTTTCTGGAGTTGAACGTCTCTTAAATGAGCGTGCCTTTACCGTATCTTGATACGCCTGCTGCATTTCACCAAGTTGAGCGTTATGATATTGTAAAATTTTCCTGAGTTCATCTAAAGCAGCATCTTGAAGTTTTCGCTTACAGGCTTGGATTTGGTTATCGCACTTATTCATGTCTTGCCCAATTTGTTCAAGTTGGCGTTCCAACTTATTTTGCGTAGAACCATCTAGCTCAGTCCGAAGTTGGGACTTAACTGTCTTGTAGTCCTGCTCCAGATCGTTCCACTTCTCTTCCCACAATTTGAGCGTATAATCCTTGTTAGCCATCCCCTTGTTTTAACTGATCTAATTGCTGCTCACGTTTTGCCATCTCCTGCCCAATTTGTTCAAGTTGGCGTTCTAACTTATTTTGTGTCCCTCCGTCTAGTTCAGTCCGAAGCTGGGATTTAACTGTGTCGTAGTCTTGTTTGAGATCCTCAAGTTCCGTTGTCAAGCGTTCCAACTCTAGCCGCTGAAAGCGACTTAACGGTCGTTTTTGTGGTGGCTCATGGCTCAATGGCGTTGAGTCTGGGGATACCTTATCTGATGGAACCGGAGACGCTGTAAATAACTGACCGCCCTCGTTATCTTCCCAGCGCAGATACAAAATCGGACGATACCACTCATTTCCTTCAATCCCAATCGCCCTCTGACCCTGACGCAAAGCACTCACCAACGACTCTTTTCGTCCCAGGGAGTAGTAAAAGTCTTCAGCAAAGGCACTGGCAGCAGGTACACTAATCGAATACTGCATTGCCACCACTGCCGGAATCCCTCGACCAATTAGGTTCTGAGCTACCCCGTTGAAGACAGATTCACTCAAGCGAGACATTCCGGTTCTACACCCACTCAAAACTACTAATACAATACCTTGCTCTGAGTTCGGTTGCTCTCGACGCTCCACATTACCCAATAATTCTCCCAGTTCTTGGGCGCTGATATAGTCAGCCGTCCCATCTGACCCTTCG
>CAKZMA010001101.1 GCA_937127375.1 uncultured Coleofasciculus sp.
GCCCATGAACCAAACCCCAGACTTTATTATATTTGCCCAACATGGCTGGGCGGATACCCATCACGCGATCGCAGCCCTAGCGAAATCCTTAGCCACTCCCCAGTCTCACTTGGTTACACCTAATCTCGGTTGGTTGAAAACCTGGTGGCGCATTGAGCCGTTAATTCAACAGGTAGAAAGAGTCGCCACTGAAACCATTACTCAGTATCCGGATACCCCAATCCGAATTATCGGTCATTCCATGGGTGGTTTAATTTGGCTAGAAATTCTCAATCAACATCCCGAATGGTGGTCTCAGATAGAATCGTTTGTCCTGGTTGCATCCCCCATTGGCGGGTCAGATTTAGCCCGAATAATAGACCCCTTAGGTGTTGGGATTGGTATGGCTGGTGCGCTAGGTATCAATCGCCGCCAGATTGCCCAATCCATCGCCAAAAAGATTCCTACGTTAGTCATTGCTGGCGATAGGGATAGGGGTAGTGACGGCACAATTACTGTTGAATCAACCAAGTTTTCCCATGCCAAGTTTGTAAGTATTCCTAATTTAGCCCATGCCCAACTCAAAAATCATCCTACTGTCATTGGAATTATCCGGGAATTTTGGGCAAATCCGACAATAACTGACCCTTACCCCTTCGATTTTACCGCTCAGTTAATTGAATGCTTGCAGTCAATACCTGGAATGACCGATGCTCATCGGCGAGACTTTCCCCGGAGTCAACCCTACATCACCTTTGCCAACGGATTCACGGTTCGCATCTGGACAAGTCCGTTACACGTTGACCATATTTTTGTTGCGAATCCTGAAAGGGAATGTCTTTACAGTGGGTTCGTTGGCTGGATGCATCGTGCAGCGTTACATCAAGCATTAGCTGAAATTAGGCATCAGTCAACCAGTTTTCCATAGACGTAGGGTGCGTTAGCAAAGCGTAACGCACCATTGTTTATCTACTCAACCTACAAAATGAATGGGTTTTCGCCTTAAGTTGACACGAATGGGCACTGTCGTGCCCCTACAGTTCTCTATCCAAACAAATCTGCTTGTTCCAGAGCTTCTTTAGACTCTTCAACTTCCGCCGCTTCCGGTGAACCTTTAAACGCTACTCGCAAGAACGGTGGGGCTAAGAATGTCGTCAGAATTACCATAATGATAATCGCCGCTTCTAAAGGCTTACTCAAAACCCCACTAGCTGAACCAATTCCCGCAAACACCAATCCCACTTCACCACGAGGAATCATACCAACCCCAATCGCCAAGCGGTTAATTTGAGGTTGACCAATAAACGTCCAACCTGTAACCAATTTCCCGATAATCGCTACCCCAATTAAGAAGACAGCAATCACTAATCCTTCCCGATTTTCCGGAACCGCAGGATTGAGAACGCCTAAATCGGCTTTAGCACCCACAGCCACAAAGAAAATGGGGACTAAAATATCGGCAATGGGAACCACTTGCTTATCCAGTTCTTTGCGCTTATCCGTTTCATCCAGAACTAATCCTGCGGCAAATGCTCCTAAAATCGCTTCTAATTGGATTACATTCGCTAAGAACGCCATTAAAAACGCAAAAGTAAACGCCGGAATAACCAATTGACCTCGCGTTTGTAACTTATCCGCGATCGTAACAAAAGACTGGTTGAAAAACTTACCCAGCAAAATAGAACCGAGGAGGAAAACAGTCGCACTAATAATCAGATAGATAACGTTGAAAACATCAACCTCACCTGTTTTCGCCAGACTCGCAACCACGGCTAAGACGATGATACCCAAAACATCATCAATAACCGCAGCCCCCACAATAATTTGACCTTCTTTTGATTTGAGACGCCCTAATTCCGAGAGAACTTTAGACGTAATCCCAATACTGGTGGCGGTTAACGCTGCACCTGCAAAAATTGCCGGAATCGCCCCAACATTAAAGAAAAACATTAATCCGGCTGTACCCGCTGCAAAGGGAGCGACGACACCCACCACCGCCACAATTGCCGCTTGATAACCGACTTCTTTGAGATCCCGTAAGTCTGATTCTAAGCCAATCTCAAATAAGAGGATGATTACCCCAATTTCGGCTAAAACCGAGACGACTTCACTCTGGGTTTCAAAGACACTGATGACAGCCTCTGGGCTTAAATCACCAATCCATTGCAGCAGCTTCATTAGTAGCGAATCAGCCGCCACCGCGCCACTTTCGGGAAAAACTAGCAGATGCAAGGCTGAAACACCCACGACAACACCGCCGACTAATTCACCTAAAACTGGCGGTAAATCAACTGCCTTGGATAACTCTCCGCCCAGTTTACTGGCAAGATAAATGATAACTAAACTGAGCAACACACCAGCGAGTACAATTGACCCATTTTCTGGCGCTGTTGCTAATATGGGAATTGGTTGTATCAGGTCGGAAAAAATCATGGTCTGCATCTATTGTTTATTTTCAAGTCTGTGAGATTGATTGATGAGTTACCTTTGAGGTTGAGTGACACTCAAATATATTTAGCCCCTCCATAGAGTGCGCTGAGATAAAAGGAATACCTATCGCACAACCCTAACGTGATCAATTTATTGGCAGATCATCTGGCTCGGTTTTTGGGCACAGACCTATCCTTATCGGTCTAGACAAAGGTTTGCATCTGGTTAATTGGCAAAAACAAACCTTATTTTACTAAGTTTAAGTTGTACTATAATTATAAGTCTTTATGGCAAAATTAAGAAAATTTACAGATTTAATATTTTTAATAATTATCCCAATCCTTTCTTATCATCCCTAATTAGAACCGGCTAGTTGCTGATGGCAACATCATCGGATTGAGTGGGATAGGCAGTAGACAATATACCATTTGCTGGAAGTTCATATCTCTTGACCACAGCAACGGCTTGCCGCAATGCTTCTGTCCGATCAACGTGCAAATTATGGGCAGGTAACATTGACAGAATGCCAAATTTTTCCAGGCGTCGTTTAATCTGACCCGTAGCACCAACAATGAAGACTTGACGACCTTTATCAATAGCTTCTTGGATGGAATTTTCAATCGCCAACGAAGAGGTAACACCCAAGTGTGGAACATCACTTAAGTCTACAATCAGGACATCATGATCTGCCATCGCATTTTGCTGACGGGAGATTGCCTTGGATACCCCAAAGATCATCGGTCCACTTAGGTGGAACAATAGGATGCGACCATCAGTTTGATCAATCAGTTCTTTCTCTTCAGGGGTCATCTGGATAGCATCATCGGCATCCGTAATCGTCTTGACATCCTTGGCTTGAAGTTTGGAGAGACGTTCAATGGTCAATAGATTAGCAACGAATACACCAACGCCAACTGCAACAATCAAGTCAACAAATACAGTCAGGATGATCACGCCATACATAATCATGGCACCCTTAATCGAAACCTTATGCGCTCGCTTCAGGAAACCCCAGTCGATAATATCTATACCAACCTTGAGGGCAATTCCAGCCAGAACCGCCATCGGAATCCAAGCCGTTAGACTAGCAGCACCTAAAATGACGACTAGCAAGATTAAGGCACGAGTTAAACCTGATATGGCAGTTCTAGCACCAGTTTGGATATTCACCACAGTTCCCATAGTTGCACCAGCACCAGCGATACCGCCACATAATCCGGATGCTAAGTTTCCTAACCCTTGACCAATTAATTCTTTGTTCGAGTCATGCTGACTACGAGTTAAGCTATCGGCAACAACGGAAGTGAGTAGAGCATCAATACAACCGAGCATCGCCAAAACCAAGGCATTAATGAGCATGGTTTGGAATTCTGCCGCGCTAAAAGTTGGAACCTGTAAAGTAGGTAAAGCTTGAGGGATTTCACCAATGCGGCGAATATCGCCCATCTCAGGGAACATAACCAATGCTACTACCGTTCCGATCACCAGCGCGATTAACTGGGGCGGTGGGAAAAACTTCTTAACATTAGACGGCACAGATTGCAATAAAAATGGCTGTAGTACCAGAATCGCAACCGTCAAAACAGCCAGAGCCGTTTCACCGTAGTGGGTATTGCTTACCAGGTCAGGTATGTTTTGAATTGTACCCAGGATGCTATCCTTAGAACTCTCCTGTCCCAGAAATGGTGAAAGTTGTAGGATGACCAGGATAAATCCAATCCCAGACATAAATCCAGATACTACGGTATAGGGCATCAGGGTAACGTATCGACCCAACCGCAATGTACCCAGAATAATCTGGAATACCCCTGCCATCATGACTACGGTAAATGCCATAGCCATACCCTTTTCTGTACCCGCCGTCGCCGTGAGGTTAGCGATAACAGCAGTCATGACCACGGTCATTGGACCTGTGGGTTCAGAAATGAGAGTGGGTGTACCACCAAATAGGGCAGCAAAGAAGCCAACTAAAACTGCACCCCAAAGACCAGCTACAGCGCCAGCACCAGAAGCAACACCGAAAGCCAGTGCCATGGGGAGGGCGATAATCGCAGCAGTAATCCCCCCGAATATGTCACCTTGCAGGTTTCTAAAATGTATACGATTCGTGATTCGCATTAGACTCGGAGGAGTGAGAGAACGACAGTGTACTCAGAATGGTTCAGTCTTGGCAACACTTTCTCATACTTTCCGGGAAGAGTTAAGGTTTGTAACGCTTCCTAATATTTCTTCAATTAGATTAACTGACGATGCTCCATTCTTTGCATTTGGATTTTCAATAGAAAGCATAGAGAGAATGCTTATAGGGGATGAGGGGATGGCGCATTGGTGTCAACTTAAGCTGAAAAGCAGGGGGAGCTGGGGAAGCTGGGGAAGCAATGTAGAGACGTGCCATGGCACGTCTGGGAAGCTGGGGGAGATGGGGGAGCCGTGAGTTAACTGCTCTACGTTACACTGTTCCCTGTTCCCTGTTCCCTGTTCCCTAACAAATGACAAATGAC
>CAKZMA010001102.1 GCA_937127375.1 uncultured Coleofasciculus sp.
TCAAGGGATTTCCTGATGGAACATTTCGTCCAGGAGCGCAAATCACGCGGGCGCAGTTTGCGGCTATTTTACGGCAGGCTTTCCTCGCGACAGAACCTGTTTCTGCCGTAAAATTCAGCGATGTTCCCCAAAATTATTGGGGATTTGCAGCCATTAATAAAGCTCGTGCTGCTGGCTTCTTGTCAGGTTATCCCGGCAACATCTTTAAACCTGAGCAACCTATTGCCCGGGTGCAAGCCTTGGTTTCTCTGGCAAACGGCTTAGGCTATACAAGCGATAGACCCGAATATCTGTTTTACTATGCTGATGCTGATGCGATTCCAGATTACGCCCGCTCCAGCATCGTGGCAGCAACTCAAGCTCAACTGGTTGTCAACTATCCGTCGTCGGCTAAGCTCACGCCTAATCGCTATGCCTCCCGTGCAGAAGTTGCAGCGTTTGTCCATCAGGCTCTGGTTCAGGAAAACCAAATTGAACCCCTATCTCCAGCCCCCTACGTGATCAATATCAATCCTGCGGATTTACCAAGAATGCCGATTTCAACGATTCCGGCACAGGGAATGGTTATATCTCTGGGCTTAAGTGCCTCCGGTGAGCGTTTAGTCATACTCAGCGAAGCCGCAGACATGATTCAAGTCTGGAAAGTCCATAGCGCAGAGCGAGTCACCGAAATCGTCACCGACGGACAAACCCGCTTCGAGATGGTGGCTATCAGTGGCGATGGCACTCAAGTGGCGGCTATCGTACAAACTTTACCTTCAAATGCGCTGGAACTGTGGTTGTGGAATGTAGACACAGGCGAGCAGCTATGGCAGAAATCCTTGGGCATTGCTCAAGGTCAACACCGCGATCAAACTGGGTTTATCCGTGTTCCTAGGGCTAACTTGGTCTTTCGTCCCGGAGATGACGCCATCCTCAGCCAGGTCAGTTTGGGAGTTGATTCGGGGCAACCGATTGACGCTCCACTCCAGCTCTACAGCACAGCTACTGGCGAGGTATTGAAGTCTATAGGACAGACTCAGTGGTACAGGCAGATCGAGTTGAGTCCCGATGGAAAATTGCTAGCTGGAATACCATTCTCCGGGAAGATGATCGATATCTGGCAGGTAGACAGTGGCAGTCGCCTGCGTACTTTCACCTCTGAGAGCAAGTACCACCAGTTTAGGAGGATGGTTTTCACGTCAAATAGTCGCTTAAATGTACTGTCTATCAAACCTGAACCTCTTGAAAGATTCGATAGAGTACAGCTTGATACTTGGAATGTTCTCACAGGAGAATCCGTCAGCCAGGTCACCAATTTGTCAGGGGGCGATAAATATGATATCCTTAGCCGTCTCAGTCCTGATGGTGATCACTATCTAATGTTCAATCTGCTATCGCCTAGGGTCCAGATGTACGGGTATGAGATCCAAAACCCCCACTCACCCATTTCTTTCAACGTCCGCGCTGGCCGAGCTGTCTTTAACGCTACAGGAGACTATGTAGCGGTTGCGACTTCTGAGGGGGTTAAGTTCTTTAGGTTTGATCTCTAAGCTCGTTCACTCGCATCATAGCCGAAAGAAGAGGTATTATGCTCAAGCTCTATCACAATCCAATGACCCGCTCTCTGAGAGTTCTTTGGTTACTTGAAGAACTCGGTTTGGACTATAGGTTGGAATCCGTCGAATTTGTCCCCCCTGTTGAGGGGAAACTATTCGCGCAAAAAACGCCAACGGGAAGGTTTCCGACGCTTGAAGATGGCGAGATAACGATTGGCGAATCGGGCGCAATTATAGAGTATTTAATCGAACGCTATGGTGAAGGTCGTCTTGCGCC
>CAKZMA010001103.1 GCA_937127375.1 uncultured Coleofasciculus sp.
CTGCCAGCGATCAAGGGTAAAACTTTCACCATTGATGGTGACGCGAATTTGCCAATCGACAATCTCGTCTTCTGGGTTTTCTTGGGCGACAAGGTGCAGGGGAGCATTTGTCAGGTAGTAGTCGAGCAAGATGGGTTCAGCACCATAGCTGCCTAGGGGATGGTTGTAGGTTAAAAGCGGTAGGTTGGCTACCGGATTATTATCGTCAGTTTTGGTAAATACGTGAAATGTGGTTTGAGCGTAGGCTCCTTCATTTTTAAAGCTTTCATGCCAAGGACGAGCGGCGAAAACTCGTAGGGTGTGGGTTCCGGGGGATAAGTCTTCCAGGATTAGGGGTTTATCGACGTTGTAAACCGGAATATTAGACTGATTGTCAAGAATTACGTTGAGATGAGGACCCATGTTTAATTCTGGGTTTTTGAACAGGGGTAAGTCCTGCACCTGGAATTTTACGGAGACGGTGGTGTCTTGGAGAATCTGATCCGGAGTGGGACTCAAGATGGTGACTTGAGGCTGATAGCTTTCTAAGCGGCGGTTCAATTGCTGAATCACTGGGGGTGGGGCGACTTCTGAGAGTTGTGCCACTGGTTTGGTTGGCGGTGGGGCATCCTCTTCAATGGGGGGTAAGGTTTCGGTGCGATTGCCACATGCCACCAGTCCCACCATCAGTACTACTACCAGTACGACTGAACAAATTGCTCTTACTGTTTTCCACCAGAGATTCTTAGCCAACACACCATCTCCTCAACTAATTCTGCTCATTAGGAACTATAGCGAACAATGGCTCCTCTGGAGGGGCAGGGGAGCTGGGAGAGCTGGGGGAGCTGGGGGAGTAGGGTAAATAGGTTTGTGCATCGACAGAATGACAAATGCCGTAGCTTGCTTATCGGGAAGCGAGTAGGACAAATGACCAATCTGAGATTAAACCCATCTATTGTTTAGTTTTGTAAATTTTATCGATCACACTCTTGACTTTTTTGGGAGTTTGCTCAAATCAAAACCCAAAGTAGACCTTGATTTGCTGAAATTTGAATTTTTGTTAAGTGCAGCCCAAGACTGCCTCTAGCAGACCTATCATCATCAAAAGAGCATCCCCTGAATTTGAAAGGGGATATCATTTTTCCAGGAAAGTTACGCCAAAAGCGGTACTTTCCGCTAAATTGATAAAAAAGCAAACTTCCTTTTGGATATTTCTCGTTCCTTGTATAGAGAGGAGACTCCTGATGACAATCAGCCCTCCTGAGCGGGACACGAAGGCAAAGGTAACAGTTGATAAAGATCCCGTTCCTACTTCATTTGAGAAGTGGTCTAAACCGGGACATTTCGACCGTACCCTAGCCAAGGGACCAAAAACCACCACTTGGATTTGGAACCTTCACGCGAACGCTCATGATTTCGATAGTCATACCAGTGACCTAGAAGATGTATCGCGCAAAATCTTTAGCGCTCACTTCGGTCACCTAGCGGTTATTTTTGTCTGGTTGAGCGGCATGTATTTCCATGGCGCTCGGTTTTCCAACTACGAAGCTTGGCTTACTGATCCAATTCATATTAAGCCAAGTGCTCAAGTTGTCTGGCCCATCGTGGGTCAAGACATTTTAAATGCGGATGTCGGTGGCGGGTTCCACGGCATTCAAATCACGTCAGGATTCTTCCAAATCTGGCGTGCATCTGGAATCACTAATGAATTCCAACTGTACTGCACCGCCATTGGTGGTCTAGTCATGGCAGCCCTAATGCTGTTTGCTGGCTGGTTCCACTACCACAAGCGGGCGCCAAAGTTGGAATGGTTCCAGAATGTAGAGTCCACAATGAACCACCACTTAGCTGGATTGTTAGGTTGTGGCTCATTAGGTTGGGCGGGTCACCAGATTCACGTCTCTTTGCCGATCAACAAGCTACTGGATGCTGGGGTAGCTCCTGAGGATATTCCTCTCCCCCATGAGTTCATCCTGAATAAGAGCTTAATGGCAGAGTTGTATCCCAGTTTCGAGCAAGGGTTGAAGCCGTTCTTCACCCTGAACTGGGGGGCGTATTCTGACTTCCTTACCTTTAAAGGTGGGTTAAACCCAACCACAGGTGGATTGTGGCTCTCAGACACCGCGCATCACCACTTAGCGATCGCGGTTCTGTTTATCATCGCAGGTCACTTCTACCGGACGAACTGGGGAATTGGTCATAGCTTTAAGGAAGTTCTGGAAGCTCATAAAGGTCCCTTCACTGGTCAAGGCCACAAAGGGATGTATGAGATCTTCACCACCTCCTGGCATGCTCAACTGTCCTGGAACTTAGCGCTGCTCGGTTCGCTGACCATTATCGTGGCGCATCACATGTACGCGATGCCTCCGTATCCGTACTTAGCCACCGATTATGGTACGCAATTGTCCATCTTCACCCACCACATGTGGATTGGTGCCTTCTGTATCGTTGGGGGTGCTGCTCACGCGGCAATCTTCATGGTGCGGGACTACGATCCCAATATTCATGTGGATAACCTGTTAGATCGGGTACTTCGTCACCGCGATGCGATTATTTCTCACCTGAACTGGGTTTGTATCTTCCTGGGCTTCCATAGCTTCGGTCTGTACGTTCACAACGACACGATGCGGGCTTTTGGTCGTCCTCAAGATATGTTCTCGGATACGGGGATTCAACTCCAACCGATTTTTGCCCAGTGGGTGCAACATTTGCATACCCTGGCTCCCGGCGGAACCGCTCCTAATGCCCTAGAACCCGTCAGCTACGCCTTTGGCGGTGGCATGGTCGCGGTCGGTGGCAAAGTGGCAATGATGCCCATCACCTTGGGAACGGCGGACTTTATGATCCACCATATTCACGCCTTCCAGATTCATGTCACCGCACTGATTCTGCTCAAAGGTGTGCTATATGCCCGGAACTCTCGTTTGATTCCGGACAAATCATCCCTGGGTTTCCGCTTCCCCTGCGATGGTCCAGGTCGGGGTGGTACTTGCCAAGTATCAGCTTGGGATCACGTCTTCCTCGGTCTGTTCTGGATGTATAACTGCATCTCGATTGTGATTTTCCACTTTAGCTGGAAGATGCAGTCCGATGTTTGGGGAACGGTGGCGTCCGACGGTACCGTGTCTCATATCACGGGCGGTAACTTTGCCGCCAGCGCAATTACGATTAACGGTTGGTTGCGTGACTTCCTGTGGGCGCAAGCCTCTCAGGTGATTAACTCCTACGGCACAGCGTTGTCAGCCTATGGCATCCTGTTCTTAGGCGCTCACTTTGTCTGGGCATTCAGTTTGATGTTCCTGTTCAGTGGTCGCGGCTACTGGCAAGAGCTGATCGAATCCATTGTCTGGGCGCATAATAAATTGAAAGTGGCGCCAGCGATTCAGCCTCGCGCTCTGAGCATTGTTCAGGGTCGGGCTGTGGGGGTAGCCCACTACCTCCTAGGAGGAATTGTCACCACTTGGGCATTCTTCCTGGCACGAATCCTAGCAGTCGGGTGACGACTGTTTGAATCGATACCACTATAAAGCAAGACACCAGGTCTTGCCTGTCTCGACCCCATCCCAAACTGGAACTTCGGTTCCAGGGGGTCAAAAAAGACAGAAAACGAGCAGCAAAAAACGAGCAGCAAAAGCATAAGTCTCTGTAGGATTTCCTAACGAAAGACAGATGGCAACAAAATTTCCGAAATTTAGCCAGGATCTCGCTCAAGATCCGACAACACGTCGAATCTGGTACGGAATTGCCACCGCCCATGACTTTGAGAGCCATGATGGCATGACGGAGGAAAATCTTTATCAGAAGATTTTCGCCTCTCACTTTGGTCATCTTGCAATCATTTTCCTGTGGACCTCTGGCAGTCTGTTCCACGTCGCCTGGCAAGGCAACTTTGAACAGTGGATTAAAGATCCGCTCAACGTCCGTCCGATCGCCCACGCGATTTGGGACCCTCAATTCGGTCAACCGGCTGTTGATGCCTTTACCCAAGCCGGTGCGTCTAACCCTGTTGATATTGCTTATTCTGGGGTGTATCACTGGTGGTACACCGTAGGGATGCGGACAAATGGGGATCTGTATCAAGGGGCATTGTTCCTCCTGGTGCTATCCGCCGTCTTCCTGTTTGCAGGTTGGCTGCACTTACAACCCAAGTTCCGTCCCAGCTTGGCTTGGTTTAAAAATGCTGAGTCTCGCCTAAACCACCACTTAGCGGGTTTGTTTGGGGTGAGTTCCTTAGCTTGGACAGGTCACCTGGTTCACGTTGCGATTCCCGAAGCTCGGGGACAGCATGTGGGTTGGGATAACTTCCTGTCCGTCAAGCCACACCCAGCGGGTTTAGCTCCGTTTTTCACGGGGAACTGGGGAGTTTATGCCCAGAATCCAGATACAGCAAACCATATCTTTGGTACGTCCGAAGGTGCTGGCTCTGCGATTCTTACCTTCTTAGGTGGGTTCCATCCTCAGACTGAATCCCTGTGGCTGAGTGACATTGCTCATCACCATCTAGCGATCGCTGTATTGTTTATCATTGCGGGTCACATGTACCGGACAAACTTCGGTATTGGCCACAGCATGAAAGACATCATGGCAGCGCACAATCCCCCACCGGGAACCCCGTTTGGTGGCATTTTGGGTGAAGGTCACAAAGGAATCTACGACACCTATAACAACTCGCTGCACTTCCAGTTAGGCTGGCACTTGGCTTGCTTAGGGGTAGTGACCTCGCTGGTGGCGCAACACATGTATTCCTTGCCGCCTTATGCATTTATGGCGCGGGATTACACCACGCAGGCAGCGTTGTACACTCACCACCAATACATTGCGGGCTTCTTAATGGTTGGTGCTTTCGCCCACGGAGCAATCTTCCTGGTGCGAGACTACGACCCGGAAGCGAATAAGAACAATGTGTTGGCACGGGTATTGGATCACAAAGAAGCGATCATCTCTCACTTGAGCTGGGTTTCCTTGTTCCTCGGATTCCACACCTTAGGTCTCTATGTTCACAACGATGTCGTTGTGGCATTTGGAACTCCTGAGAAGCAAATTCTAATTGAGCCAGTTTTCGCTCAATGGATTCAAGCGGCTCACGGTAAGCTGCTCTATGGGTTCGATGCGCTGCTATCTAATCCAGATAGCATTGCGACCACGGCTTGGCCCAACTACGGGAACGTTTGGTTACCTGGTTGGTTAGATGCGATTAACGATGGCGGTAACTCCTTGTTCCTGACCATTGGTCCTGGTGACTTCTTAGTTCACCACGCGATCGCACTCGGTCTGCATACCACCACTTTGATTCTGGTCAAAGGTGCGTTGGATGCCCGTGGTTCTAAGCTGATGCCCGATAAAAAAGACTTCGGCTACAGCTTCCCCTGCGATGGTCCCGGTCGTGGCGGCACATGCGATATCTCCGCTTGGGATGCTTTCTATCTAGCAATGTTCTGGATGCTGAATACCATTGGTTGGGTAACCTTCTACTGGCACTGGAAGCATCTGGGCATCTGGCAAGGCAACGTAGCTACATTTAATCAGAACTCAACCTATCTGATGGGTTGGCTACGCGACTACCTCTGGCTGAACTCCTCTCAGCTAATTAACGGGTACAACCCGTTTGGAACCAATAACCTGTCGGTTTGGGCTTGGATGTTCCTCTTAGGACACCTAATCTGGGCGACTGGCTTCATGTTCCTGATTAGCTGGCGTGGTTACTGGCAAGAACTGATTGAAACGTTGGTTTGGGCGCACGAGCGCACGCCTCTGGCGAACTTGGTTCGTTGGAAGGACAAGCCGGTTGCTCTGTCCATCGTTCAAGCTCGTGTGGTTGGTTTAGCTCACTTTACGGTGGGGTATGTTTTAACCTACGCGGCGTTTGTGATTGCCTCGACTGCGGGTAAGTTCGGTTAACGATCTGAAGCCTTGTAGGTAATTAAATAA
>CAKZMA010001104.1 GCA_937127375.1 uncultured Coleofasciculus sp.
CCCCAGCTTCCCCAGCTCCCCCAGCTCCTCTCCTCTTGTCTACTCCTCTGGAGAAGATGGCTCAGATTCAGGCAGAATACGAACACGGGCAAATTTGAGTCCTGTGATTCCTTGCAATTTTTCCACCGTGCTGGATTCGATATGGGAATCCACCCAACCTTCACGGGCGAGGTAGCGTAAGTATTGTTGATATTCTGTCCACTCCGCTTGGCTGGAATAGACGATAGTCAGCATCCCTGGTTGGGTGATGCGAGTTTGGGTGGTGGCGTCTAGGGCTTTATCAATCCGTTTTTTGACGATTTCGTAGCGGGTGTCACGGGTGCTACTGCGTAAGTCGAAGATTTTTTCCGTTTGTTCGTCGTGGAAAATATCCACCGTGGTTTCCTGCACTAATACCAGATGAGTGACTTGTAAGGGTGTGTTAAAGCGATCGCGCATTTCAAAACACGTCCTCGCACAGTCACAGATAGCCCGTAGCTGTTCGTAGCGCAGACAGTGGAGATGGAATACAGTAAACTGCGAGTTAATCGAAGCCCCCGCGTAGATCATGTGATCAATACCATCAGTGAGTTCGTGATCACAGTAGTGGGGGATAATCTGCTGCATCCGCACTTGCCACCGTTCCCAGGTTTGGCGGAGTTGTTCGTTAATCTCATAAATCATCCGATCATAGCGATCGCGTGCGGTATAGATACATTCATGAGGATTGTTGCAAGCTTGTTTGTAGGCGTTTACTGCGTCAACCGCCGCGTCGCCACAGTCTTGGAAATATTCAAAATAAATTTCCAGATGATTCTTTAAGTACTTAATCGCTGTCACCTCTTCATCCACCGTCACTCCCTTGTCTAACCGTTCAATATAAGCGGACAAATCTAGACGCAATTGTTGCAACAAGGGCAGCGGTTGAGATTGGTTCGCGGCATCCACTATCGCCATTGCCAAATTAAACTGGTTGAGTAAATCGGCTTGGATTGCCCGATTTCGTTCATTCGACGAACCCCGAATATCGGAAATCCCATACATCGGATGAACATCCGTAAATACAATCGGTTCTGGAGAAAGTCCCCAACTGCGGCGTTCCGCTTCTTCCAGAAACCGCCATTCTACGGCGGGATGGATATGATTAAATTGACTTTGAGCCGCTTGACGCAGGGCGGCGGTTAAGGCGGGGATTAAGGCGCAAGCATGGTTGATATCTAAAGAATCGAAATGATCCGCCAGATCACTGGTTAACCCAACCATTCCCATTAAGTTTTGGCTGGGGGTTTCGGCGTCAGCCGCCGAAACCGATAGAGGAATCAGCAAGAGGGAACGAGTACCTTGGTTGAATAAGGCTTGCTCAAACGCTGTTTGACAATGACGCTCTAAATTGGCGACAATCCAAACCTGATTCGCTTGGGCGGCGGCTTGGAAATGGGAACCTTGCAGGGAATCCCAGGTATAGACTTCGGTTTGAATCAATTGATCATTTTCACTGGTAAACAGTTTCACTTCTTGGCGCTTCACCCGCAACAGCAGAATCTGATCAGCGCGAAACAGCGATCGCATTTTTTGATCGAACAGGCGAAATTTCTCGGAACGCAAGAGAGAGTCGCGTTCAACCAGTAGGCTAATCAGTTGTCGAATTGTTTCTTGGTGGGTAACATCTAATCCTTCCCACAAAAGCTGACCACTAACCCGATAATTCTCTAGATTTAAACGTTGTTCCCAGATAGGATTAAGGATAATTTGTCGAATCGGTTGTTGGCAGAAATCGATATCCGAAAATTCATCAAGTTCTGGATTAATCCGTTCAACCGTTAAATGTTCTGAACGCAGCCAAAATTGCACACAATGGGGTTCGGAATCAGGGGAATTATCGAGAGTCGCGATAACGGGTTCATCTAAAAAGCGCCATTGGCTATGATTAATTTTATATACATCTCGTAATATTAGTGCCAGTAAATGACGCCGATATAACTGTTCGAGGGTTTTAGCATCAACGTTTATAAATAAATCAAATAGGTAAATACCCTGGTGTTGTAAGTTCCCCGTGGGAGCATCAATCCCGATTAAGCGGCAAAAAGCATGATTGGCATAATACAGAGCGAAGTTCCCCGGCTCAACCCACGCCATCAACAGTTTGCTATGGTGCTGAAAACGAGCCAACCAATCATGATTTCCCGAATTCGCCTGATTTGTCATCGTTATGCGATCGCTAAATGTTGATTCATCCGTTACGGGTTGAGAATAGGAATTAGAGTTAGACATCGCAGGCGGGTTAACCTCCGGGGAATTGTCGGGAATGGAGTGTCGGTTTTTATGCCACATCAGGGTAAAAGGGTGATGAAACCATAAGCCGTCTTTCCATTTGATCACAGAATTTAAAACTTGACAAGTGAAGCGAAATATAGTCTTAAAATTTTGCAAAAATTTTCTCATAAATAACTTGTCATGAGTCACGCTTAAACTAAACCCCAACGAAACCCCATCGTAGGGTGGGTTAGGCGGTATTTAATTAAGCCAATAACCCTTACATTTGATATCCGCCGTAACCCACCAATCATAAAGCAAGTGCCACGCAAGTAGGGTGGGTTAGGCGGTATTTAATTGAGAAAATAACCATTAAATTTGATATCCGTCGTAACCCACCAAAGTGGAATAAATATTACGATTTAATCGGGCGCACGTCAGACGTAGGGTGAGTTAGGCGGTATTTAATTGAGGAAATAATCATTAAATTTAATATCCGCCGTAACCCACCAAAATGGAATAAATATTACGATTTAATCGGGCGCACGTCGGTCATTAGTGTCAACTTAAGGTAGAAAACCAATGCTGGCAAGGTTTTAAACCGTGTCTGTCTACTTCTTGACATTTCCCCCTCATCCCCTAACCCCTTCTCCCACCGTGGGGAGAAGGGGAACCAGACTCTCTTACTCCCCTCTCCCCGGCGTGGGAGAGGGGCTGGGGGTGAGGGGTTTAGCTTAAGTTGACACCAATGCACGTCGGTGCGCCCCTACGGTTTCTGGGCAAAATAAGACTAATCTATTACATTAGATGTGCCACGCCACGACAAGGTGACGAACCTTGCTTGTTAATCCGTTGCCACCATATCCCA
>CAKZMA010001105.1 GCA_937127375.1 uncultured Coleofasciculus sp.
ACCGCCCGAATTGCTGGGTATGATGTCCATGAAAATTCTCTGGCGGTGCGCCAACGCATCGGCTATTTACCCGAAACCCCTCCCCTTTATCCAGAAATGACGGTTGAGGGATTCTTATACTTTGTCGCTCGTCTCAAAGGGGTATCCGCAGGCGATCGCGCCAAGCGGGTGAAGATGGCGATCGCACGCTGTAACCTAGTGGAAAAGCGCAAAGTCTTGATCCGCAAACTCTCCAAGGGATTTCGTCAACGAGTCGGAATTGCTCAAGCGATCGTTCATGATCCACCCGCGATTATCTTAGATGAACCCACCGTCGGACTCGATCCTCGGCAAATTATTGATGTTCGCAACTTGATCAAAAGCCTTGCAGGTGAACATACGATTATCCTGTCTACCCATATTCTGCCAGAGGTGAGCATGACCTGTAGTCGCGTGGCGATTATCAACCGAGGTAAAATCGTCGCCACCAATAGCCCAGAAAACCTGATGGCGCAGTTGACGGGAGGGGCGGGCTATGAGTTAGAAGTGGATGGGGATGCGACTCAACTGCAAAAGCTATTACAAGTGTTGCAGGGAGTCTGCTTAGTCGAAATTGTCCCCACTCAACAGTTACTCCCAAATCGCTCCTTAATTCGGATTGTGACGGTACCGGGTACTGATCCGGGACGAGATATTGCGGCTGTTACCGTAGGCGCTGGGATCGGATTGCATGAAATGCGTCGCACTCGCGCTACCCTGGAAGATGTCTTTTTAGAACTGACGACTCAGGAACGGAGGGCTGAGAACCCGGAAATAGAGACAGGGAACAATTTAGCTGAATCGCCGATCTCTGATTCTCCATCAGAAGTCCCTGAATCCAATGTTTCTCAATCCCAAGCCCCTGAATCAAAGGTTCCTGAATCAGACGTTCCCCAATCAGGAGAAGATCGTTAATGCGTATACTCTTTGGCAATATTGTGGCAATTTTCCGCAAGGAATTGCAGGGCTATTTTGCTTCACCTTTGGCTTATATAGTGGCTGGGTTTTTCTGGCTGTTGTCGGGGTTCTTTTTCGTGTGGATTCTATTAAGTCCCGATGGGATTATTCAGCAAGTGGCGCAACGCGATCAACTGGGAATGCCTACACCTCCTGTGGATGTGGCGTATGAATTTTTGAATATGTTTTTGAGTGTCATGGGTTCTCTGATTTTATTTGTTTTACCCATTCTCTCCATGGGACTCTATTCGGAGGAACGGAAGCGGGGAACGTTAGAACTGTTGGCAACTTCGCCAGTGACAAATTGGGCGGTAGCCGTGGGCAAACTATTAGGCGTGCTAACCTTCTTTACGATTATGGTGCTACCGTTACTCCTTTATGAAGTGATCGCCTTGAATGCCGCCAATCCACCCATTCAACCTTGGGTTCCCTTATTAGCCCATGCTGGATTAATTTTACTCGCCGCATCGGTACTTTCCCTGGGAATGTTTATTTCCTCGTTAACCGATAGTTCAATTCTGGCAGCTTTCCTCACGTTTGTGTTGATATTGTTCCTCTGGGTAATTGATTTAATTGCTAATCTTATCGGTGGTGCTTTTGGCGAAGCGTTAGGTTATTTATCGTTGATGGAGAATTATACCAATTTAGTTCGGGGTGTTCTGGATACCAGTAGTCTTATTTTATTTGCTAGTTATATCTTTTTGGGCATATTTCTTACCGCTCAGTCTATTGAAGCTTTCCGCTTTCAGCGATCTTAAGTTCGTAGTTGCGCTTTAGCGCCCTAAGCATTTTGGTATTGATGACAAACCTGTAACTATTTTATCACTCAGTCAGGGCGGGTTTAGTCAAATCTGGGTTAGGTCAGAAACAATAATCGTAAAACCCGCCCCTACACAATCAAAACGCTATAAACTATGACAACAAAGCCGATTAAGTGGACGTATTTAAAATATCTATTTTGGTTCGGACCGATCCTGACAATCATGGGACTTACCGCCCAAGAAGTCGCGGGGGAGTGGTCTCCTGTTTCCTTAGCGCTGCTAATTGCGGGGCTATTAATCATTGGCTTATGGTTCCTACTTTTGGATAAAATCGCCCCTGGTTTTTGGGGACGCCGTTCTACCCAGGTGGGAACCAATGCGATAATCGCCACCTTAGCGATGTTTGTGATTATCGGGTTAATTAACTTTTTAGGCGTGCGTTATGGGGTACAGATTGATTTAACCGAAAATCAACTATTTACCCTTTCACCCCAGTCACAGCAGGTGGTGAGAAATTTAGATCAATCGGTGAAAGTTTGGGTGTTTGAGAGTCCCGCTAATCCCGCCGATCAAGAACTCCTGGAAAACTACCGCCGCTATGGATCAAATTTAGAATTTGAGTTTGTTGACCCCCAGCTACAACCTGAATTAGCCCAAAAGTTTAATGTAAATTATATAGGGGAGGTTTACTTAGAATATGGGAATCAACGCGAGTTAGTCCAAACCATTAGCCAAGGGGAACGGTTATCGGAAGTCCAACTAACCAATGCAATTGAACGCATCACAGGCGATCGCACAGATAAGGTCTATTTTCTCCAAGGTCATGGTGAACGCCCCTTAGAAGCGTCAGACGAAGGTGGATTATCTCAAGCCGTAAGTGCGTTAGAGACAAAAAACTTCACCGTCGAACCCCTAAATCTCGCTGAACAGCCAGCCGTTCCCGATGATGCGTCTTTAATCGTAATTGCTGGACCGAAACGAGCGCTGTTTGAACCGGAAGTGCAAGCGTTAGAAGACTATTTGGCTGATGGGGGAAGTCTGTTAGTGATGATAGATCCCGATACCAATCCCGGATTAGAACCTTTACTCTCCGATTGGGGAGTGACGTTGACGAATCAGATTGTGATTGATGCGTCGGGTCAAGGGAGGTTAGTGGGTTTAGGTCCAGCAACCCCCTTGGTTACGCAATATGGAGATCATCCAATTACCCAAGATTTTGGAACTGGCTTTTCGATTTATCCCTTAGCGCAACCCGTGGACATGGAACCTGTAGAAGGGATTCAGGAAACCCCTCTAGTGATAACAAGTCCCCAAAGTTGGGCGGAAAATACGCCAGAACAACAACCGTTAGAGTTCAACGAACA
>CAKZMA010001106.1 GCA_937127375.1 uncultured Coleofasciculus sp.
AGTTTAGCCCTAAAATGAGGAGGTTTTGTTCGGGGAGATAGTCGAGGGTGTATTGCTGGTCATAGTCTGAGGGATAGGGTTTTTGTTTGATGGTTTCGTAGAACTGGCGGAAGTTTTCAAAGCGCTTTTTGTAGGCGGTTTCGTCACGAACTTGGATGACTTTTTCATCCCTGGAGTTAATATAATGACCGTCGATTAGTTTACCGTCGTAGTCATCGCGGTAAATCAGTTGGTAGGCTTTTTTGGCTAGGTTCCAGTTGAGGTCATGATTACCGGGAACAATGGTAATTTGTTCGGGGTTTAGGGAGAAGGTTTGACAGAGGGTGTTGAGAAATCGGG
The DNA here is from genome assembly GCA_937127375.1 of uncultured Coleofasciculus sp. Lineage (GTDB taxonomy): Bacteria > Cyanobacteriota > Cyanobacteriia > Cyanobacteriales > Coleofasciculaceae > Coleofasciculus. The sequence continues at coordinate 340 of CAKZMA010001106.1, forward strand.
CGGCGGCTTCGTATTCTTCTGGGGTAGAATAGTTGGCAATATCGCCGGAGAGGATCAGGGCGTCAAGCTGAGAAATCTTGAGTTCATGACGTAAATCAAGTCTGAGTTGTGTAGACCACAGGGTTGCTTGGTCGAGGGTGGTAAAGTGGAGGTCGCTGAGGTGAAGAATGTGCATTATACGTCGCTTACTAGCCTTTTTTAGATGGTAGGGAAGATAGTGATAAAGATAACGTTCTTCTTCTTCTGGTAGTTTAGTTTCTTCGGGTAATTCCTCGTAAGCCGTGAGGAGTTTTTGATGAAGATATGGTAGCTTTTCTTTTAATTCCTTGTTAATCCAATACTTCCGCAAAAAATCATTTAAAATAACTGCATTTTTTTGAAAATTTACTAAAGATAATTTGTGAAATTTTTCACATATATTTCGGGTATTCGTCATATTTTCCTCATGCCATAATTTATCTATAATAGATAAAGGAATTTCAACATGACTAGGGAAAATAAACAAATTCTTAAAATATTCTTGCTCCTTCAGAGTGAGCTGCTCAAGAAAAATACTAAATCGTTTCGATAATTCCGATTCGTATTGATCATTTATGTGGGTATCGAAATCATGTATGCCAGATTGTAAGTCTTCAATTACTGACTCTAATGCTTGGTCAATTTCATAAGACCCAAGAACTAATCTTTCGGATATCTTTTCCCGAACTAAATTGATGAGAAGAGGAAATTCATAAAGCTGATCTAATAGTCTTTTCAATTTATTCCGATCAACTTCTGGTAAATCAAATATTAGGAGCTGTTCAGCTTCATTATGACGCATTGCACCTATGCATACAGGTTGAATATTTTGACATCCATGTAAGCCTTTACATCTATAAATTGCCTCTAATCTTCTAGTAGTAATCAACCATGTACAGTATGAATATTCTCCTACTCTCAAAAACTTCTCTAATTCTTCCTTTTCTTCTAAACCATCTAACACTACTAAACAATGCCTATCTATTAGTTTCTGGGCGAGTTCACCGTAATTTATTTCTGTGTTGTAATAGTCCTTTAATTTTCTTGGTTCTATCCAACAAATATCTCCAGCAAATATTTCTTCTATACGAGGATTATGGCAGATGGCTAGAGCTAAAGTACTCTTTCCATAGCCACTAGAACCATATAGAACTACACTATTTTGTGATTGATGAAAGGACTGTTCTATAAGTCTAATAATTGTGTCTTCTTCATGAGGACGACTGACAAAGTATGTTAGCTGATGGGGTATTCTAAAGAGTGGTGAACTCTCGACGAGTAGACTTTTATTTTTAGTAATCATCTTCTTCAATTGTCAATTGATAACTGGTTTCATAACCATCGGGATTACCTACCCACATCAAGTATGTTCCGGCGGGTATGACGCCATCGTTCTTATCAGGTATTACATGGCTAACAATAACACTACCATCAACCGTAAAATTAGCACTATTAAGATTTTCTATTCGATCGGGTCTTTGTTGAAGACAATAAAGTTTTTTGTCTTTAGAATAAATGAATATTACGGGATCTTTAAGATTTGCTTCTACAGTGAACTGCAATTCAGCATCATCTGTTAAGGTTATCCTGTGATCAGGCGATATTTTTTCAAATGGATGCTTCTCGTAATTTTCTTTGCATTTTAATTTATCATTTTCATCCTTTAATAAGTGATCGCTTTGTAATGTATGACTTTGACCAGTTTTAACTATTCTACCGAAGCCTGGAGATATTTTAATGTCTATATCGGAGAAGAAAGTTTCTGCAAAAAATGAATCAAACGCAGCCGAACCAATTAAGCTACAAGTTATTACTGGGGCAATGAATTTATTGAGTTTCATACTGCCACTTTCTCCAAATTTACTAATTACATACGCCTGACCTTTTGTTGAACAAGAGTTTATGACTTTACTCCCAGACGAGAATAGAACAGCTTGATTATGGCAAAAGGAATCGCAAAACCAATCAAAGAGTTTAATGCCACCCAAAACAAGGAAAATAGGATTCCTTGGTTACTAATCTCAAAGCCAAACCTTGTGTGCAAATCATTTTGAGAAAATATTGAATTTACTATATCTTCAGAATATAAAAATAAATTCAGTAAAACATCTCCTATTAAGTGAGCCGATATCCCTACTGAAAGACCAATGGCACTATGCAAGAAAAAGAACTTTGATTTCAAGTTAGTACTGGAACTTTTTCTGCTGAGACTTATCAATAAACAACTTAATCCAATACAAGCTATTGGCAATAGGGTTGAGTTGAACAATAAGCTGCGATGTGTCAGGAAATCCCAACCTGTCCATACAGATAGAGGAATATCCCAATCAGGTACAGCTAAGGAGAAAAACTGAACAACAGAAGAAAATCTATGTTGTGGGAAGATACGCAGTAGAAAGAAACCACTGGAACCCCAGATAACCATGAGTAAGAAAGTTATGGGATTGATTTGCAGCAGTCCGCGTTTCGCATAACGCTCACATAGTTCCCAAAAAGCCCATGCCAGAGTTATTCCCAGTAAAAAGTGAAGCATTTTTTTCACACCAGCTTACTATTTGATTGGTTTACGTTAATCCAATAATAACTCAATTAGCCGAGACGACAACCTGTATAAAATAAGAAATAGGTTACAAATTATGTAGCATAAATGCTCTACTGAACAGTATTTAGAGATGTTACATCGTAACATTTGTACAACAAGCAAATTGGGATTCATACTGAAACCGAATATCGCTGACTTAAG
>CAKZMA010001107.1 GCA_937127375.1 uncultured Coleofasciculus sp.
TAGTAGCGAGCAAGATGCTAGTAGCGAGCAAGATGCTAGTAGCGAGCAAGATGCTCGCACTACAAGGATGAGAGCCATTATTGACATTAAGGTTTAAATGCCGAACAGCTTAGTGTCGAAGGCGATCGCATCCTCGACAAATGCCAGGATATCCAGCATATATGTGTCAAAACGAAAGCACTTTATGCAGTTTCAATCGCCCTTTAACCCTTGATTGATAAGGGGGTTCGACTTGTGTATCAAGTCCTAATTAGCTATTCAAGCACCTTCTCATCTTATTCTCATTATCGCTTTAGGGGAATTTTAAAAAGCCGTATTAATCTGATAAATAGGGGCTAGGAGATTTTACTTTCTTTACAATGTCGGCAAGTTAACCTCCTTGGTGGTATTAGCTTCTGCCCCAGCTAAGACTTAACGACGAGTTGAGAAAACATTCCATGAATAGAACCATTAAAATAACCCTCAGTGGTATTTCCTTGGTTGCCTTACTTTTGGGGACATTGGTTCTAGAAGCGGGTGGCTGGGAAGATTTTAAACTTCAATACTTCTCTCTCACCAAACATTTTCATGACCAAACCCAGGAATTTGATGACCTCCGCAAGCAGAACATTAATCCGAAGGAAAATACCCGCATTGACTTAACTCAACTTCTCGATGGCGGACCGCCTAAAGATGGCATTCCCAGTGTCGATAATCCGCGCTTCGATACCGCCGAAACAACACCGTTTGATCAGGATGAATTCGTCATTGGTGTTGTCGTCAATGGAGAAGCCAAAGCCTATCCTTATGGGATTATGAATTGGCACGAAATTGTCAACGATACAGTCGGCGACACTAACCTAACGGTTTCCTATTGTCCCCTGTGCGATACTATTGTAGTCTTTGACCGAGGGAACACCACCTACGGAGTATCGGGTAAGCTGTATCAAAGTTGTCTAGTGATGTACGATCGCGCCGATGATACCCTTTATGCTCAACCTTGGGCGCTTGGTGTCGTGGGTGCCAATGTTAACCGTTCTCTAAACAGGCTTCCAGCCGTTAAAACGACCTTGGGAGACTGGCTAGCCGAGCATCCCGACAGTAAAATTCTCTCCACGGATACGGGATACAGCCGCGATTACATGGATTATCCCTATGGCAACTATTACACGAATGAAGAGCTTGTATTTCCAGTTCGCAATCAGGATGAACTGACGCTTCATCCCAAAGCCATTATTAGTTATGTTTGGAAGTCAGACGAGCAAACGCCAAAAAACCGTTTCTCCGGTGCTAATCATCAGTTTCCTCACCAAGAACTCGAACAAGTTGGTACAAAAGTGGTAGACTTCAATGATCGGCAAATTCGCGCTCGTTGGGACGATGAGCTGGAAACTGTGATTGTCGAAGAATTAGATGGCACACGGATTCCCAGTTCGACAGCATTTGCTTTTGTGTATCCCGCATTTTTCCCGGAGTCAAACAGGCAGATTCTCATCTTAAATTAAGAAAAAATCGCCCCAGTTAGGTGGGCGCGACATTCTTCATTCCCCCAGGAATTGCGTTAATTGGCAATTAGCAAGGGGTTCGCGTACAACCACGGCAATAGGTGGATGGCTAAACCGGGCGAGTTGATTGAGTACCGCGATATCAAACCCTTGGGGGGGTTTGATATGCTATTATTAATTAGAAAAAATAACTAATTAAGACTCAAGAATTTATGAGTTTAACTCCTGACTTACTAAACCGAATTACGCAAAATCCTGGTCAATGTGGTGGTCGTCCCTGTATTCGAGGAATGCGAATTCGAGTCACCGATATTTTAGAGATGTTGGCAGAAAATGTTAGCATTTCTGAAATTTTAGAAGACTTTCCTGATTTAGAACTAGCAGATATCCAAGCTTGTTTAGTCTTTGCAGCACGACGTACTGATTTTCCTCGACTAACCGCATGAAGATTTGGATCGATGCTCAACTTCCGCCCACCCTGGCAAATTGGTTGACAGAAACCTTTGGTTTAGACGGGAGTGCATTGCGAGATTTAGGGCTGCGGGATGCTCAAGATATCGAAATTTTTGCAGCAGCACGGGCTGAAAATGTTGTGCTTATTACGAAAGACAGTGATTTCATCGATTTGGTCTGTCGTTTAGGCTCGCCTCCTCAAATTTTATGGCTAACTTGTGGCAATGTTACTAACCGCAACTTGCGACAATTGTTGAGAGCAACTTTGCCAGATGCGTTAGAGCAATTGCGCCAAGGGGAAATGATTGTGGAAATTACAAATACTCCTTAAAGGACAGATTGACTAACCTACATCTCCTCTAACCAAGTTTCAATGGCGGAGATTAGATTCGGTTGATTGGGGGGAAAGCCTTTTAACGGCGCTTCTAGGAGGTCGTCGGTGAGGAAGGCAACGGCAATGACCCCGGTGAGTTTTGCACAGAAGGTGATGAGTTCCGGGGTGGGATGTTCGCAGTCGGTGAGGAGGAGGGCGCGGTGGGGGAGGAGTTGGCGGCGTTGTAGTGGTTTGAGGTGGCGGCGCAGTTGGGCAGGGGTGGCGGGTTCCGGGAGGTCTTCCTCGGGACAGGTGGTATCCCAGATGAGTTCGCTGAGGGTGAGGGCGATTTCACTTTCGCGGGTTTCGGTGGCGAGGAGTTGGGCGTTGAGGATGAGGATGGGCTGGTTTTGTAGGGCTTGGGCGAGGTTGATGGGGGCGAAGGTTGTTTCGCTGTTATGGGGGGTTTGGTCGGTGATTTCGGGATGGGGAGTGGTGGGGGGATTGTGCCATGCTTGATAAAAGTCGGGGTAGGGGAGATTTTCGGCACAGTTCAAGATGAGTTTGTAGGATGTCTCGAATCGTCTAAAGTATAGCAATCCTAAATAGGTTGTGGCAATTTTCCATACTGAAATATTTTTGGAAAATCGAATATTTGACCATCAGCAAAAAACTTAAATAACCACTTAACTATTTTAAAATAGCTGCAAAGATGATAAAATTGTCTAATGAAAGTTTTAACTTGCAACCAAATATCTTCGACTAGATTTTGTTCGGGAGCGTTCGGAGCAAATTTCGTACAACTTATCAACCAGTCTTCCTCTGATAAATCTTGATTAATTGTCTTTAAGTATTCTCGAAACTGCTTAGAATCATGGTAAGTTGCACCATCCCAAAATATCGATAATTTTTTCCCGGGTCGCTTCCTTTGTAAATACTCGATGAAATCGATTGTATTTTCGCTGTTTTCACTTTTATATTCTTTGACTATAAACTCTTGGGTTTGATAATCTAAAGCCCCATAATAAGTCTGTCTTTCTTTTTCATTTTTGAGAGGAACTTCTATTCTTACATCTGTTCTTCCCCACGCATAACCTAACAAATCACCCCACAGCAGATGACATTCGTCAAGCATAAGCACCGTCCGGCTTCCAGCTTCTATTTCCGGTTTCCATTTTTCTAGCCTTGCCTCTATTTCTTTTTTTTTAGCTTTGACTAATTCATCATTTTTAGCCGGATTCTTTTTTTGAGTCTTTTTCCAACTCACTTGAGCCTCTTTAAATAAGCTATAATAACTTTGATTGGACTCAAAAACTACATTATATTGCTCCTGCAAATACTTTTGTAAGTCTGATAATCTTAGATAATCTTGTTTTCTCAACCACTGAATTGTTTGCTCTTGTTCTTCAGGTTTTAAGTAACCTGTTCTACCTTTATATTGAAGCTTTAAACTTTCTACACCCTGAAAAAGCGCTTGATTTTTCCATTGGCTGATAAAACTGTGAGAAATTTTTAATAGTTCTTTGACTTCACGATAAGATTTTCCTTCCAAAATCATTTTTACCGCCAAAGCCCTCTTAATTTCTTTGGTCTCTTTTGTCTGATTGATAAAATTAGCCAATTCATCTATAATGTTCATACTTTGTGTTTTTACTAGGGATGTATTATTACTATTATATCTGTTGAGACCTATTTAGGGCTGCTATAGGTGGTAGAGACATACAGACACATCTAAAGTTGTAGTATTGAGGAGAATAAAAACAACTATGCCTCGTTTAAACACACTATAAACGCAAGAATTGTTAGACCTATATATTTTTTCGATTTTAATTTTTTATGCCTTCCTAATTCTCTCAGTCAGGATCTGCCGAATGTAGGATCTAAAGTGACAGCCTAGTTAGGGCAGCGATATCGAACAACGTTGGTTTTGCTATCGGTTAAGGCTGAGCGATCGCTCGATAGCTTAAAAGAATTCGTTTCGGTCCAGGTTTCTCCCTCGCTGGAGTACTCAGCCGTCACCGACATCTCCAGGTCTCCTTTGGTAACAACCTCCAACACGGGGCCTCCCGTTTCATAAAATTCGATTCGGTTAAGCCCGATACGCAGCCGCCCGTCGCTGGTTGGTATGTCGCAGAGCTCTAAGTCGTCCCACAGGCCCTGGAACTGCATGGGAATCACGCTCTGTACCTGCGCCACTGGACTGCTATCAGCCGGCGTTGCGGCTTCAACTGAGGAAGAGGGTTGGATGTCCCAGTCCCCAACTTCTAGCTCAGAGCCACCGTAGGTAATCACCGAAAGCGATTGCTGCTCACCTGGATGTATAAACTCAAATGAGCACTGACCTGCACCGGTACCGGCGCAGGCCGCAACTTCTGTAAAGCCAGCATCGTAAGCCATACGCTCGACACCGTAAGGACCGGGATCTGGCGCTTCTACGGGAATCCAGCCCTTCTGAAGGAGCCGAGCGCGAGCATCGGCGTACTGCATTCCTTCTATTTCTTCTAAATCGATCAGCAGGTTGTTAGTATCTTCACCCGCGTCATGAATCATGGTGACAGGCTCATTCACTAAAAAGTGTTCATCCAGACTGACTTGTAGGTGCTGCGGATCAATACTGTAGTACTTGAAATCATCGAAAGCAACATAGTTTTCTGCCTCTCTGGAGATTAACGGCAGCGTAATCCTCGTCATCCTGCTGCCGTTGTGTTTGCCAATTCCCACAAAGAATCCCTGGGGATGCTCAACCGTTCCTGAACAAATATAGATATTGTGATTTTGGGTTTCAAAATGACGCTCAACTAATTGCTGCTGTGGGCAAACATTGGCATTTTGAGCGATGTCGGTTGAGGAAGACTGATCTGGCTGTGGAGCGATTGGTTTTTCGGCCACCACGGTTTCCTCAGAGGCGCTGCTAGCGGCGGTATCAGAAGGCGGATCGGGAACATCTGCAGCAGCACAGCTAATCACTAGAGGTACCAGGCCTAGACAGGCGATCGCTGTTTTATTTGGCTTCAACCAGACATGGATTAAGAGATCTAGCATTTTTGTTCAGGTGCAGTTTTATGTAGAGGGCGGCTCAGGACTACTGGGCAGACAGGCTGAATCAGTCATTTCTAGGCAGACCCAGGCTGAACTGATTGCGTTTGGATCAAGATTTAGAGCATCAACTGGCCGGCGCTTTGGTTTAGTCCCAATTTGTCTTCATCAGCTTTCCCATTTACGGGCTTCAGGCTGCAATGATGAACAACTCCATCGAATCTTGATAGAGTGTTCCCACATTGTCGGCTAACTATATATTAGACGGAATTTTTCCATATAACACCCCTATAAGGATGTTATACGGATTTACCTGCCTATTATGACCACGCCACCGCCGAACGCCACCGCAGAGGAAACTACTAGATGTAGTCCGAGCAGAACAAAAAAGTTCACCGATAATGACAATATTCACATCAAAATTGCGCCGGTTGTCGAATCGTCGTGTAGAGCAACTTAGGAATAACCATAAGCCGACTGAAATAATATTCAGTTACCTCAAAAATCATTTAGTTGTCATGGAAGCCGAAAACTTAAGAAGTATTGGGAATAGCTTGAATTCTGGAATGAGCAATAGCTAAAATCTCTTGATAAGGACAAGAATTAGATATGGCAATAACAACCGTTTCCCCCATTAAGCCAGTTACACTCAAATCCGGAATGCGCGTTCGATATCAACATTGGTCTGGCATCCTATCATCCCAAAACTCTAAAGGATGGTTTGTTATCTGGGACAGTGTAGATTCTTTTACCCAAAAGCAATATGGTCTACCACCTGCACAACCAATCCATCCTGATGTACTTCATCGCATCTAATTGAAACCTTAATCCCAAACTAGCGGATCGCTTTGTTCTTGTACCTGCTACTTTTTCCATTTGCCTGTTCACTAATGGCAAAATTGAGGATTAATGCAGGCAAAGTTAGACATTCGCTATCACTCCTTGCCTGAAAACCACACATCTAGCCTGGACTCCAGACACGAACCTTCGATCTACACCCTCAATCTGGGACTTCTTCAACAGTTGCTTCTATAGCACTGGGAAGTGTTTTACGTATTTTGCGATCGCGGGTACAGTACCAGGAATTAGGTTGGTCAAAGTGCTTGTATGCCGCCGAGTTATTTTTACATAGGAATTCAAACACGTCAGGAAAATTTACACTTTTTTACACGTATTTCTTGCTGTGTAAGAATCTTGGCTTTGCCGTGGCGGTCTATCTTTATGAACAACGTCCACCTGTTCCCATGAATCGATTTCGCCCCAATTTAGTGGTTTCTGGTTGTAAAGCCTATGCCGAAGACAGTTGGCGTCAAATTCGCATCGGTTCAATTCCCT
>CAKZMA010001108.1 GCA_937127375.1 uncultured Coleofasciculus sp.
GGCTTGGATTAACAAATCGGGACGCTTTTTATAGTGCAGGCGCGATAAAAATAGGACAATTTGTTTATGATTCTGTATTCCATAACTCTGACGTAACTTATGCCTAGATTCTGGACAATCAAGGAATGAATTGACTCCTACGGGTACTGTAAAGGTTGGAACTTGAATTCCAAACTTATGAACATCTTCTACTTCCCCTTTGGAAGAACATTGAATAGCTGCTGCGGAATTCAGATTAGGACGCTCGATTAAGAAGGAATAGATTTGTTTTTTTAAGCGACTCTGGGCTAGTGCCCAAGGAGCTAGTTGACCCGTTGGATGAACTATATATGGAATTCCTTGTCGTCGGGCAATTATTCTAGCACAGCTAGAGGGATACGAGAAAAGATAACGGGTTTCAATTATGTCATAGTCTCTGATATTATGCCAGAGCCAACGAGTCAGTTCAGCCGAAAATATAAAAGCTTTATCCCTATTGAAATTATTTTTTTTGATCAATGGATCATATCGTGAAAAAAACCTGGTCGGAACTCCTTGATACTCAATGTTTGTATTTAATGATACGTTTAGCAGTTGCTCATAACCGTGATCATTAGTTGTAACAATTTGAGAATCAACGCCAAAATTGCGTAAGGTTTTAACTGTTTGCAGAACAGCATGAGTCGGTCCACCACGAACTGGAGACACAGAAGAGATCACATGTAGGGTTTTCATTGCTGGCGACTCTATATATATAATTAACTTCGCCTAGCTAACAAAGCTGCTTTGATAGCATCTATGAGACCATCAGCAAATCTCTGTGGGCTATATTTGGCAACCAGTGCTTGGCTTAATTGTCCCATACTAGCTCTTAATGATACATCCAATTGATGTATAGTGATCAAGGTTCGACTAATATCTTGATCGCTTTCCGGATCAAATAAGAGACCATTTTGATAGTCTTGGACAAGTTCATGACAAGCCCCCACTGTTCGGCTACACAAAATTGGTAGTCCGGCTGCACAAGCTTCATTAACAACTAAACCCCACTGTTCTTGTATTGCAGGATGTACAAAAGCATTAGCTAAACCATACCAATCTACTATGGCTTTATAGGGAACAAAACCAGGCAAATGAATACAGCCATCCAGTTTATTTTTCCTAATTAGATTCCGTAAAGATATTTCTTCTTGACCTTTTCCACAAATCACTAGATCCCACGCTTCATCTTCTCCAATTTTTTGACGATAAGCCGCAAATGCTTCTACAAGGCGTAACACATTTTTGCGCTTGAGGAGGCGAGTTACTGTGATAAAATAAGGTTTTAAAGGAATTTGTGGCTGACGCCGTCTTGCCCCATCCAGATCACCTCTGGAAGCATTAGCTCCCCTACGAAAATAGTCATTGTCAACTGCGTCGTAACCCAGAAAAATCCGCTCCCTTGGCATACCTAATTCGATCAAGTACTTGCGATGTAGTTCGCTACCCACAAGCGCCGCATTATACTTCTTAATATAAAGCCAAGATTTAAGTCGTTCTTTCCACCAAAGCCGTTTTTCATCATCTCTTTTGGTCTCACTCATCACGATTGATGGAATATGATGACGTTGACACCATGACAAAGCAGCACGAGAAACGGGAAATCCCCAACCTGGAATAGCCAAAATATCTGGTTTCAGAGTATCTAGACAAGCCAATATAAAAGATACGGCTTCAGTGGACTGAGAACTACGATCCATTGACACAGAAATAGTTGCTCCAGCCATGAGAGTTTTATAGGGAAATGTAATTTCTTCTTTTATGTTACCCCAGGGATGTTCTAGGGTGTTGTCTGTTACCTCAACTGCGGTAAAGCACCAATCTTTTTTTTGACAAACGGAGTGAGCAGCACGTAGTCTAGCTGCATGGTAACCTCCAATCGTATGAAAAATGACAACGACGTGCATAGTTGAACTATTTAGAGAGCCTCCATGAGTTTATGAAGTCTTCAATTATGCTAATGATGTTCAGATTTGTTTTCGGATAATTTCATGTAAGGATAATAAATATACAATGATTCAGGTGATTTCAATCGTAAATATTCTCGTTTAATCCATAGTAATAAAAAACAGGGCCAAAAAGCCATACCAATCCAGGCATAAATTCCCGGCAAATCCCCGCCACGTAGCAACGGGAGTAACGAAGCACAGAGAATGGCACGGACAAGAATAGCAGCAAAGGGTTGTAGTTTAGTACTGCCACAGACTATCTTAGCCAGAATTATTCCGTAGAGCAATGAAAATAAGAAAATACCAATAATACCCCCCTCAGCGTAGAACGATCCAAATAGGCTTGGTGAAATGCCTAGTGTACCCTTGCCGCCATGAATCGTTAAGCCTAGTTTATTCATATAACCTCCCACGGGTTTCCCGGGCCACCAAGCTCTGGGAATCGGGCGCATTAGGATTTCTAGATGCTCCATACCCAACTGAAAGTCTAGACGTTGGGGATAGACATTCTGTAGAAGTACGAAGCCATCAAGCATATTGGCATCATCTGCACTGGATGCACGCTCCCAGGCTGCTTGATTTAAGCGAGAATCGGCAAAGTTGGGATTACGCATTGCTCCGGCTATGGCAAACAGACTAATTGCTAAGAGGAGAAAACTACCAATAATAACAAGACGAGTTTTTGGTCGATAGGAAGAGGATACAATGATTCCAGCAGCGGTTATCCATCCCATGAACTGGAAACGCCCAGTACTGCTGAAAGTCATGTTAAATACAGCAATAATAATCGAGATAGCGGCAATTTTAAGTAAAAATGATGGAAAACCAGCCAATTTCCACAAACACAATACTAGGGTAGTAATTCCCACTAAAGCTAGGGGAAATAAATATAAATAGCTACTGACTTGAAAGGCTAAAGAACTGCCCGCCCTTAATTGTGTAGCAACTTGAGAGCGAGTAAGCACCACCAATGGAAGACAAAATAAGCCAAAGAGAATGACCTTTGGGCGTAACCATTGGTAGAAAGAGGGATCGCCAGCAGTCGAATCAAGAATTGGCAGGATTCGTCTCTGGTTCCACATATAGGTAACTAGAAGGCAGATCTGACCAAATACAATGTAAGCTAATGCTTTAAGTGCAGCTTCCTGCGTCACAGAAGTCAGCCCCAGCCAAGTTAGGTTCACCCAATTATTAATTCCTTGAGTGACGGCCCAATATCGATAGGAGGCGACGTAAAATGTGAAGCAACTAATCAGCAGGGGAATTTCTAGCTCGGGGTATTCAAAGAAAGGCATAGGATAGAGATTGGAGATGGTTATATAGTTGCGAAAGGCTAAACTTAGAAATATCAGTAGCTGATCGAGTAAAGGCTTGGAGTCTTTGAGGATTACGCAAGCAGAATTCTAGGGCAAGTGCAATTGCTTCCCCGGTGACTTCTGGTAAGATTAGCCCATTTACTTGATCTTTAACGACTTCACCACAACATCTGGACGCTATTATCGGCAGTTTCCACGCCTGTGCTTCTAGTTGAACCAAGCCAAAACCATCGGAAATGCTAGGAAATAGGAAAACATCGGCGAGTTGATAGTAGTTGGCAGTTTGACTGCGAGGGATAGCACCAATCCACTTGATATTCCTGTATATTTTAGCTGACCTGGCAATGCCTGGAGAACCAACGAACCAGAATTCTATCGGTTGATCATGTAAGAGTTCAGCCGCTTCTAAAATTGCACCAATACCCTTACGCAAAATCACTTGACCCAGAAACAGTACACGCAGGGGACGTTTTGTCGAAAACGCGGCCGGGTAGGTTCGCTCAAAAGTACTGGCTGTCTCAGGGGGGGTGTAAACAAGGGGAATAATGTCCATTTTATTTGCCGGAATCCCTGCTTGTTGTAAGGCTTGGCTTGACCAGGGGGAATTCACGATAATTCGGTCAGCTAGCAAACATTCTTCTTGCCAGTTTATCCAGTATTCAGGCGGTGCGGGTTGCCAGTTAGACTGGTAGTGTGGATGTCTGTTATGTTCCTGTCGAACTAATGTTTCCTCGACAAGTCCTGGATCGATTTGACCTAAGATAGTATACCAACCCTGGCTTTTGGCATAGCGGAACAGTTCTAAAGCTGCATAACTGTAAGCAAAGAGGATAGGACAAGTGTTAAGTTTTG
>CAKZMA010001109.1 GCA_937127375.1 uncultured Coleofasciculus sp.
CAGCTTCCCCAGCTTCCCCAGCTTCCCCAGCTTCCCCAGCTTCCCCGGCTCCCCCAGCTCCCCCAGCTCCCCCATCTCCCCCAGCTCCCCCATCTCCCTCATCCCCCCTGGGTGGCGATAAATTCCCGTAGCCGCAGCAAATTCAAGGTTTGACCGAGATTTAACGGCAACATAGATACGCCTTCTAAACGAGACTGTACCCATCCTTCACCCCAACACCATTCGTGATAGCCATCGATTCCCTGGCTCAATAGCAGTCGTAACCCGTAAGACTCAGCTACCTCTACCTGATGTTGGATAGCAACCGGACCAATCCAACTGGTAAAGGTTACTCCGGAATAGAGTTGTTCGGGTAATCCAGGGGAAAGGCGTTGAGTCGGTAACCACTGGCGCAACTTCTCTGAATGCAGCAGACTGTCTCGGATAACAGTATGGGGAGCTTCGAGTTCAATGCGGAGGTGACTTTGTTGAAAGGTTCCCAACATAATCTGTGTCCAAAAACAATAGGTCTGTTGCTCAAGAGTGTAACTCTCGATATTACATTATATTAATCCTTTTAATCGTTGTCGCCAGGGAAGGTACACTCGCGAATCCATCACCGACTATCAACGGTGCGATCGCGCTTTATGCCAACGACCCAACCTAAAATAAAAAGGGAGTATGTAAAGAAGTGTAAGGTTTATCCATGGCTGATCAGTTAATTCGCGCCACAGCAGCAGAAGGGGGTATCCGAGCCGTCGGTGTGATTACCACGCGCCTCACCGAAGAAGCCCGCCAGCGCCATCAGCTTTCTTATGTGGCAACGGCTGCCCTAGGGCGCACAATGTCATCTGGCTTATTGTTGGCGTCTAATATGAAGCGGGAAGGGTCAAGGGTGAATATTCGGGTCAAGGGAAAGGGTCCCTTGGGTGGAATTTTGGTTGATGCGGGCTTAGATGGTACGGTTAGAGGGTATGTGGATAACCCTGCCATTGAACTACCGCCCAACGAATCTGGCAAACTCGATGTTGGCGGTGCAGTTGGGCGTGACGGTTATCTGTATGTGATCCGAGATGTGGGATATGGCTATCCCTATTCCAGTACAGTAGAACTGGTGTCGGGAGAAATTGGCGATGACATTGCTCATTACCTGCTCACATCTGAACAAACCCCATCAGCACTGATTGTGGGTGTATTTGTCGGCGCTGATGGCGTAACTGCATCGGGAGGGCTATTAATCCAAATCTTACCGAAAGCAGCTAGAGACGAGTCTTTAGTGCAGATTTTGGAATCTCGCATCGCCAAGCTATCCGGATTCACACCCCTGTTGCAGGAAGGTAAAACGTTACCGGCTATATTTGAACAGATATTGGGTGATTTGGGTTTGGTGATTCTGCCCGAAATCCAAATGGTACGGTTTGACTGCGGTTGCTCGTTTGATCGCGTTTTAGGAGCGCTGAAGATGCTAGGTGAAGCCGAACTTCGGGATATGATTGAAAAAGACGAAGGCGCTGAAGCAACTTGCCACTTCTGTGGGGAAGTTTACCAAGCGAGTGGCGATGAACTGGCTCAACTGATTCAGGATTTAAAAGCTGAGTCCGTTTAATCGAGATTGAGTTAGGGGAATTGGGAATGGGAAAGGTAAGAGTTGATTGGCTCTAGTCTGCCTTTATAGATAGGAACACCAATTTGGGTAGTTTTCTCCCTGGGAGGTATGGCGTTAGTGATTAGATATAAGAGCAATCATTCTCATCTTAAGGGCAATTGTCCTAACTCCCATTCCCGATCAAGTCTCAGGGAGAATATAGCGTTTTCTGTCTAACGAGAGTAGTATTGCAACAACTGAGGGTGCTATAAAACCCACAGCATTAGGCTTAGCGAGTGGTGGAGTGAGTTATGACTAAAAATCGAAAAATGCCCGATCATTGGTATGCTACTCGGTCTTCCCAATCCAGTTGGAGCCAGGATTGGCAACACCAGAGGAATGCTGTTGATCCTCATCGGGTCGGACATTCAACCTCTCATCGTCAAGCCACTCCCCAACCAGTGACGACGAAGCCAGCCCCACCCTCTCCTCAACAGCCGAAAGAACCAAAACGACGCTTTACATTCGGTTGGGCATTTTGGGTAGTGGTGATTATGGTGGTTTCAGGGGGGATGGGATTTGCCTCTGTTGCCCTTTTGCTGAAGCTACCAGCCGTGCCAAATTGTCCCTCAATTTTTTGGCCCACAGCTTCGGCATCGGTACGTATCTATTGCGCCCAGCTTGCGGCAAATAAACGCACCACCAAGGATTTGTTAGAAGCGATCGCACTCATCGATGCTTTACCGAAAGACCACCCCTTGCGCCCGGAAATTAATCGCCATATCGAAGAGTGGTCTGTCGAGATTTTAGCCATTGGCGAAGAAAAGTTTCAAGCCGGTCAGCTAGAGGAAGCGATTGAGATTGCCAACCGGATTCCTAGAGATGTTCCGGCGTTTACGCTAGTCAAAGAACAAATTAAGGCATGGGAAACGCTGTGGAAAAAGGCTTCAGGGATTTATGAACAAGCCGAGGAACAGCTGAGACAGTCTAATTGGACATTAGCATTTCGCGAAGCGGTCAAGCTGACAACGATAGATAATCAGTATTGGGCAGCTGTCAAGTACAACCAACTCGTGGATCTGATTCAAATTGGACGAGACGATAGTCAGAAGCTGGATGAAGCTTATAAGCTAAGTAAAAGTGGTCGCGTCGATGATATTTTAAAGGCGATTGAAGCAGCCGAGAAAATCACGCCCAAGAGTTTTGCCTACAAAGAAGCTCAAGATTTAATTGCCGAGAGTGGGAATAAATTACTCAAACTAGCGACAAGCCGCTTAGAACAACGGAACTGGCAAGGGGTGTTAGAGATTGCCAATAAGTTACCCGCTAGCGTGAAATTACCAGACGTTAAGGCAGATTTAATTGACTTAGCCAATGCCATATCCCGTGCTGAATCGGGAAGCAGTGGGGATTTGGAAATCGCGATCGCGTCGGTTCAGAAATTGGGTGCTGATCGTCCTCTATATGATGAAGGTCAGGAATTAATTGATCGATGGCAACGGGAAATTGAGGACGTGGCTCGACTGGAACGGGCGCGGACGTTTGCCAGTTCGGGGCTAGTGAGTGATTTGCAGATCGCGATCGCAGAAGCCAAACTGATTCCCAACCGTAATCCCCGCTACCAGGAAGCGAGGGCGGAGATTAGCCAATGGACTCGTCAGATCCAAACCATAGAAGATCAGCCCTATCTGGATCGCGCCACCCAACTTGCCAGCTTTGGCGGAGTCCAATCCTTACGAGAAGCCATCCAAGAAGCCCGTCGGATTGTCCCCAATCGCGCTCTTTACTCAGAAGCACAGAGTAAGATCAAAGACTGGACGCGCACGGTTCAACGCCTAGAAGACCAACCCTATCTTGATCAAGCTCGTACCCTTGCCAATTCCGGCAATCTTTCGGCTGCGATCGCGGCGGCTGAACAAATCAAATCCGGACGGGTACTCTATGGGGAAGCACAAAGCCTCGTTAAGGGCTGGAAAACAGAAGTTTTGGGACAACAGCGCTTGCAACAAGCCTATCAAGCTGCCACTCCCGGTACCCCCGACGCCATTGTGGAGGCAATTCGTTTAGCCAGACAAGTTCCCAGTTCCGCCAAGGTTAGAGGTGATGCCGTCTCGGCGGTTAATCGCTGGAGTTATCAACTGTTGGCTCTGGCTCAAGATCGAGCTGCTATTAGCTTAACTGAAGCGATTCGACTGGCGAAAATGATTCCTTCGGGAACTGAAGCCTATAATGCGGCTCAAGTGCAAATTCAAGGCTGGCAAAAGATTTTAGAACCGCCTCCTCCTCTTATCGTGGTTCCTCCGAGTACAGATGCTCAACCTGCACTCGAACCACCAGAACATGAATTGCCTCTGGATAATAATTAAGCGGTTTAATATTCTGGGCGCAAGAAAGCATGAAAAAACAAAGAAAGAGTTAGAGCAAGAAATTGCGGGGCTTCCGAACCAGGTAAATTCCGACTTATTCAGCAGCTCCTAAGTAGGTGGACACAATTAAAGTGAACGGTGGAGAACTCGCTCCCTTGAGAAGCAAGCTACGTCCTTTGTAAGGGTTTGAGGACTATTTACAAAACTTGTCGGAGCGTGCTGTTTTCTTTTGTCCAACTACTTAGAATATTAATTAGAGGTAGATAAAAATACTGATATTGGGGGTGGGTGCAATGGGACAAATGCCTCAAACCAAATCGGGTAGGGAATGGCAGAGTCTAGGGCGTTGGTGTGCGATCGCGTCTTGTTCTCTGGTGGGGGCAATCCTTGGCACTGGGGTTATTTTATCCCCAGCATCCCTGAATGCACAACCGATTACTCCTGCGGCTGATGAGACGGGAACGGTGGTGACACCGAATGGGACTCAACTGGATATTACAGGGGGTCGTTTGTCAAGGGATGACGCGAATTTATTTCATAGTTTTGAGGACTTTGGATTAGATGCGGGTCAAATTGCTAACTTTTTATCGAATCCTAAGATTAGGAATATTTTCGGGCGGGTGGTTGGCGGTGATGCTTCAATTATTAACGGGT
Source organism: uncultured Coleofasciculus sp. (assembly GCA_937127375.1). GTDB lineage: Bacteria > Cyanobacteriota > Cyanobacteriia > Cyanobacteriales > Coleofasciculaceae > Coleofasciculus. The sequence continues at coordinate 4,585 of CAKZMA010001109.1, forward strand.
TGATTCAGGTAACTAACGGCAATTCTAATTTATTTCTGATGAATCCGGCGGGGATTGTGTTTGGGGAAAATGCGCGGTTGAATGTCCCAGCAGATTTTACAGCAACGACAGCCACAGGGATTGGCTTTGGTGAGGGAAATTGGTTTAATGCCTTTGGTGGGAATGAGTATCAGGATTTAGTCGGAAATCCCAGTGGTTTTGCCTTTGATTTAGCGCAACCGGGAAGCGTGATTAATGCGGGGAATTTGGCGGTAACAGAAGGGCATAATTTAACCTTACTGGGAGGTACTGTTATCAGCACCGGGGAATTAGCTGCACCGGGAGGAAATATGACAGTTGCGGCGGTTCCGGGGGAAAGTTTGGTCAGGATTAGTCAACCGGGACAATTATTGAGTTTGGAAATAGCACCGCCACGGGATAGCGAGGGAATATTGCTTCCAGTTGCGCCATTGGATTTAGCGACGCTGTTAACGGGGAGTGATGAAACAGGGGAGACAGGGTTAACAGTTTCAGCGGAAACAGTACAGGTAACCGATACAGAATTCAGCATCGGAAATGGAGACGCGATCGCTAACAGTATAACAGCCCAAACCGCAACATTATCGGCGTCTAACAATTTAATGTTAGTTCCCGTAGGGGCGCACCGACGTGCGCCCTCTTTGGTAACAACAGGAGATTTAACTCTTTTAGCTGGAAATACGGTTATTGCGCGGGATAATCTAGCGTATCCGTTTATGGCACAGGCGGGCGGGAATTTGTATATTCAGGGGAATCAAGGGATTGACATTTGGGCGCTGAATCATCAAGAGACACCGTTTGTGAGTGGCGGAAATCTCAGCTTAGTCAGTAATGGGATTATTTCAGGGGATGCTCATTTTAGCAGTGGGAATAACGTCTCTATTCTAGACTTATCAGGAGAACCTGCTGATTTTGTTAGTTTAAATGATCCAATTTTTACTCAGCCTGGTGACTATATTTCTGGGGGATATACAGGGGCATCCCTTAAGGTAGATACAACTTCAGGAACGGGAAATATTATATTTAATGGAGATGTTGATATCAATGGTAGAGACGAAAATTTTGCAGGTGCTATCCCCAATACAGATGAATTTATTTTGGCAAACTTTCGAGCATTAATTTTACGCTCAGGAGGAAACATTCAGGTAGAAAATATTAACCAAAATCAAACAGCAGGAGGCGCTCCACGTACCGTGATTTTTGAGGCTGTAGGCAACATTTTCACAGGTTCCATTTCAGCCAACGTTTTTGAGAATAATACAGGTGAAATAAAACTGAAGGCAGGAGGCGATATTATTTCAACAGGAAGAATCAGTAATATAATTACATCTGTTGAGGGAAAAAATAGCGATATTACTATAGAAGCTGGCGGCAGTATAACCTTAATAGGGAGCGGTCCAGCTTCTTTCTCAAACAACGGCGGTGGTAATATCAAACTTATGGCTACAGGTGATATCACCATTGATTGCCCTAACTCTTTTTGTATAGAGAGTTTTGCTGGAGGAACTCCAAACGTAACAGCTGTAGGTGATAGTGGCAACATTACCATCATCAGCAAAGAAGGAGCGATAGAGATTAATAACGATGATGGTGGATCTCTAAATGCCTCAAATAGCGGTGATAATCCTGGAGATGTCACTCTCTCTGCTCACACCAATATTACTGTGGGTTCAATTAATACCAACCAAAACACTATCGGTAATGGCGGCACAATTACTATTATTAGTAGAGAAGGCTCTATTGATACCAGTTCAGGTAATCTAACAACTCTTTCTCAGAGTGGGAATGGCGGTAGCATTACTCTTGAGGCTCCTGGCGACATTAAAACCGCTGGTATTGATACGTCTGGTAGTGCCAATGGGGGAGATATCATACTTACCAGCGGTGGTGCTATTGATACATCAGCAGGTATTCTCAATGCCGCAGGTGGTGAAAATGGCGGGAATATAACTCTTTTTGCCCCCCGCGATATTTCCACAGGTGAAATCACCTCATTCTTGAGTGGTTTTAGTGGCAATAGTGGCAACATCAGTATTACTAGCGAAAATGGGAATATTGATACCAGCCAAGGCGCACTCATTACCTCCTCGGGTTTGGGAACAGGGGGTAATATTATCCTTAACGCCGCAGATAGCATTACCTCTGCTAAAATTGACGCGATTTCTCAAACAAACCAAGGTGGAGAAATCCAACTCACCGCACCAAACACGATTACTCTCAGTGGCGATATTACCACCAATCAAAATAGCCTAATCTTCAACGGTTCAGTTATCCTCGCTGACGATATTTCCATCACCCTATCCGGTACTGGTGATATTACCTTCCACGACACCATTGATGGGACTCAAAACCTGACTCTCGAAACGGAAAACGGTATTATTGAATTTAACGATATTATCGGTGGCTCAACTCCTCTCAACAATTTAATCGTTCAAGGCAATATTACTGACAACCCAATCGGAGTCAATATCACAGCTATCAATAACATTATTACCGATAATCTCA
>CAKZMA010001110.1 GCA_937127375.1 uncultured Coleofasciculus sp.
TTTAACCCTTCGACCCTTCGGCACACTCCCTTCGACTTCGCTCAGGGCATCGCTTAGCGGTAATTGAGCTTGTCGAAATTCACGCCGAAGTCCTGTCGAAATTCAGGGTTAACCTACACATTACTATCTACAGTGCTGGCGAAGACAGTCTCTGTTTCCATTGAAACTTAAAAGTTTTTGCAGGAAGCTGTTTGATGTATTCATGATGATCGGGAAGAGCCTTTTTTAATGCATCTGCGTGATTCTTGAACGCTAAAAAATTTTGCTCCACTTCATTATCATCGTAATAGTCTAAAATTGGTAAACTATGTTTTGGCAAATAACCCATGCCAGCTAAAATACAAGTGTAGGAGTAGTCAGGAAATAATTTGGCAATTTTTTCTCGACAGATAATAGTCGGATTGTCTGGCCATGTAATCTGCCATAGGTTTAATTTTTCCTTTAATGACTCTGGGATAGCTGGATGATACTTATTAGCTTTCCAAAAAGGGGTGTCTTCTCTCTTGGTTAAGCAATAGTGCATCACAATAAAATCGCGGATTTCCTCATATTGTTCTCTCATGATCCGATTATAATTTGCAATGCAGCTTGGTTGAAATAGCCGATCCGGAAAATTATGAAGTAAATTCTCTAATCCAGCTTCAATTAAATATATTCCTGTCGATTCCAAGGGTTCAATAAATCCACTGCTCAACCCGATACTAATACAATTCTTCACCCAAGCATTCCGGGTTCGTCCCACTCTCATTTTTATATGTTTAGCTTCTAGGTGAAGCGACTTTTCTCCTAAGTGCTGCCTAAATTCTGCCTCGGCGTCTGCTTTCGAGATAAAGGCACTTGAGTACACATATCCATTGCCACTTCTTCCCACTAAAGGAGTATTCCATGCCCATCCTGAACTTAATGCAGTTGAGGTTGTGTAAGGGTTGATTCCCCCATTGCGAGTATCATATTTATCCTCAGCGTCGTATGCGATCGGTATAGCAATGGCGTTGTCACAAAATAGCGAGTCGGAATAAGAGATAAAAGGTTCCTGTAGTGTTTGATTAATTAGCAGTCCTTTAAATCCAGAACAATCTATAAATAAATCACCGTATATATTGCCATTATTTTTGGTAATTAAGTGACTGATGAATCCTTTGTCATTTAAGGAAACATCTAAGACATTATCGACAATGTGTTGAACGAATTCAGACTTGGCTTTTTGTTTTAAATAATTAGCTAATAGTCCGGCATCTAGATGATAGGCATATTCAAGATACCGTAACTTCGGATTGCCGTCAGTTTTAGGAGACTTTTTCGCCGCACACAAATGCACAGATTCAAAACAACTGTAGTCAAAAGGTTCAGGATTGCCCTGTAACTTCCTTTTGAGCCAATAATGAGATATGGGAATTCTTAATTCCTTAGTTAACGAGCCTTGACGCAAAGGATGCCAAAATATATCTTCACCACCAAAGGGATGCCAAAATACATTTTGGTCTGGCTGACCAGACCAATTAACAAATTTTGTCCCCATCTTAAAAGTAGCGTTACACTCGATCATCAAATCAGGTTCTGGGATTCCCAAAAACTCTGATAATGTATAAATAATGGTCGGCAGAGTAGCTTCTCCAACGCCAACTGTACAAATATCTGATGACTCTATCAAAGTAATGCTACAGGGAGTACCCCCACTTTTGTTTAAAGCCTTGCTGAGATAAGCAGCAGATAACCAGCCAGATGTGCCGCCGCCAACGATAACGATGTTTTGAATTCTGTTTGGATTTTGCCCGACGATAGTTGATGTCATAGCTGATAGTAATTAACGAAATGATGAATTCTGTCCGTTTACAAGGATAGTGTTCCTAAAGATATTAAGTAGGTCGGTGGAAATAAACTCAACTATATTAAGTTATGTGAATAGATCTCAAACTTTTACAAATGACCAATGACCAATGACCAATGACGATACCCACCGTTAACTTTTATTATCCCCACCTACTTACCCTTTTCAAAGGTATGTTTTTTCCTTGTTTTCCCATAGAGTTAATAACTTGTGTCAAACCAGTCATTTCTAAAATCGTATCGACCAGGAGCCAGTATATTATTTGGATCGAGTCCCCGTTTCAAGGTGCTGATTAATTTTCCATAGTCGTCTTGTGTGGACGGCAAAGAGTTCATAGATTGAATACCTAAGCGGTAAGGAATGTAACCCTCTTTTGTCAGACTATGAAGAATTTCGTCATGACATTCCATGGCACGTTGATCTTCACCCGCTACGTCTCTATCGTACATAATTGCTATAAATACATTAATGCTTCGTCCTGATGGAAAGCCTAGTCCTAGATTCGGTTCAAAATGATAAGAATTAAAGATTGATTCAATGATTTTAATCGCCAGTAATAATTGCTCCCCATCAAAGGGTAAAACTGGACAAAGCCAGATGACACCACATCCATCCCTATCTGGGTTCATCGGTGAAGAAATAGGCGTTTTTTTTCTCCAGTAAGTACTTGGAATATTTTGGTCGCTGGGAACACCGATGAATTTATTTCCCTTCAACTCGTTACTATCTTCATCACTAAAAATCAGTTGATCGACCTTACCTTCTAATGCCTGCTCAATCAACTTTTGTTCTGCCAAACCCTGTTCTCGACTGGCAGAGTATAAGGCTCCATTCCCAAACCAAGGTTCAGCACCTTTTAATCGCTTCAACGATAGAGGCGTTTTATCTGACATTATTTTCCAAGGATATCGCCCCTCAGCCGCTAGAGTTTTGTAGCAATTCCAAAGAACAAAACTATTACTCTTGATCGTTCCTTGCAGCACGAGAGATTGAAGGGTATCAATGAGTTTATCAAGACGAGAAGCATCAATAAGAGTACAGGTAAAAATCTGGGGGTACTTGGGAATTGGCATCAGCCACATCGTCATTCTGGTGACTATGCCAAGGTTAGACTGGGTGAATATACCATCAAAATAAGGTCCAACTCCCCAACGGCTAATTTTTGCGGCTTTGGCATTTGCAAAACGTCCGAATCCACCATGAATGCATTCTCCGGTTGGCAAAATCACCTCAAGTTCACAAACGTGGTCAAGTCTGTCTCCATGGGGACCGAATCCATCTCCCCTCTCTAAAGTATTTCCGATCAAACTAGCATCAGGGGAACCTCCGATTACAGATAGAAACAAGTTCGATTTTTGTTCGCACAGGTAATCATACGCTTGGCGAAAAGTCACTCCAGGTTCTACGGTGATATAAGCCAATTTCTCGTTATAGTCTACAATTTGATTGAGCCGACTCAAATCCAAAATTACACAATTATCTTGGACAGGCACCCGTGAACCTAGTCCCCAATTCTTGCCACAGCTAATCGGATAAATTGGCGTTTGGTATTCATTGGCAATTCTGACGCATTCTTGAACTTCTGCACGATTACCAGGTCGAATCAAGGCAAGAACGCGCTGCTTTGTTGCAAATGTTGCTGTTTGGGCAGCAGAGACGGTTGCTGTGTCCGTTAATACATTCTCTGTACTCAGGATATTTCGCCAAGCATCCAGCGCTTTTACTATCATTTGTCTCCTGTCTTTAAAATAAGTTGAAGGTTAGAAAGTTAGAAGGTTGAAAGTTTAGAATTTAAATTCCTTTGTTGTGAGCGCAGCTCATGATGCCTAGCTTGATCATGCGGTACTCTGATTTCTCATCAGTCTCGCCATCTGGGGAACCAGACAAATATCTGTAGCCAGGACTTATGAAATTGGTATTAGAACCTAGCCAGGACAGAAATAATGTACGGTGGAAGTGCGGGCAGCCATTATTCTATCTTCCTTTTATTACCAGCCTCCTTTTATTTCCAGACTCCATTTCCCTTGACGTCCTTTGACTTGAAAATCAACCTTTTTAAAATCAACCTTTTGGGTATTTATTACCCAGTTTTTAAACCACCCACCAGCCACGGCTTCCAACTCATCGTCGCTCAACTCGATCTCTGGTGGGAGATCATCATATTTTTGCATCGCAGTTAAGGCAGAAGACAGTTCCTCTGCTGTGACGTTCAATCCCAGTTCCGATTCAGCAATCCTGGCGACTTCTGCTGGATTTTCTAGAGCAGTGAGTCGCTGCCTTAAATCTGGATCTTTATCGAGGGTTTGAAAAAATTCAATTAGAGCTTCTTTAGACATAGTAGCCTCCTATTTTATTTGCCTGAAGTCTTGAGCATGATAGAGAAAGTTGCACCGCGTTCCTATTTCGACAATGTGGTGGCACATACATCCCTCTATTCCCAATCTAAACTCCCTACCTATTTGAGAGTGCAAATCTCAATTTAATCTCCAATTTCAACGGGTGTTTAAAAATGGGCAGCAAACACGACAGGAGTATGCCGCCCAGGAGCAAGGACTTTGCCTACAAAGGCACGAAATTGTTGAGCGCAACAGTCGGAGCGAGTTAGATTCGACGTGTTAGAATTAAACCCCAAATCCAAAATCAACAGTACCTGGGGCGTGTCAACATGAAAGTTAGGCAATGGCTGCTAAATTTCATCCAGACTGTTAGGTCAGAACCCAGCAGATACGAAATGGTTTATGAGGAAAGGTAGGAGTATCGTCCTTTTCTCCTTCTCTTACCAGCCGCGCACCTTTAACCCTATTTCAACACGAGGTCGGCGCCGCCAGCGGCTCCACCCACCAGCTACTGCTTCCAACTCCTCCTCGTTCAACTCGTCCTCTGGCGATGCGCCCTCAGGGTTCTCAATTGAAGCTACGACAGAGGTCAGTTCCTCTGCTGTGACGTTCAATCCCAGTTCCGATTCAGCAATCCGGGCGACTTCTGCTGGATCTTCTATCGCAGTGAGTCGCTCCCTTAAATCTGGATCTTTATCGATGGTTTGAAAAAGTTCAAGTACAGCTTCTTTGGACATATTAGACTCCACTATTTTTGTCTGAATAATCTAACCTTAACAAGTATTTAGCGGAATGAGTTGATTGATTTTTCGCTATTCATTGATTTTTTTGTTTTTGATTTCTCCCGTTATAGCTAAATCAAAATTACAAATTTAATTGTAGAGACGCGCCATGGCGCGTCTCTACTTGAGCAGTTTGGTAAATGCGGTTAAGCTGGGGGAGCTAGTTCTTGAGGAATCCCCAGGATAAACTTAATTCCTGCGTCGGCTTTAAGAGGACATCTCCAATTTTAATCATGGGATTCTTTTTATTAATTGATTTAGAGCCATCTCTGTTAGGAATGCTCCATTTTTCTAGTTCTAGATCTAGAGCATTTTCTGAATCAATTTTCTGCTGATTTTCCGAAAATATAAAGTTAAGGGGATCTTCTAGGACTTCTTCTATAAGTTCTGTAGAAGTAGGATACGTAATGCCAACTGAAGTCACCAAGTAAACTTTATGATAGCTCCGATAATAACCTCCTTGCATATACTCCTGACTTAGAGTGCCATTGAGAAGCCCGTAAAAACCTGAAGCTGTAATGTAAGTAAAAAAGTTAGCCAGAGGATTATATCCCTTATAAGTTTGAATATTTTTATCGGAAAAGTCAAATACCCACTGTTGGCTGCCATCAGGAAATGTTACTTCTAATTGATAAATAACTTTCCATTGCCGATGTTCTAGAAATAAAGAGTCCCAATTCTCGGTTATAAATTTAGGCAGCGTCAAACAAATTTCTTTTTCAATTTCTTTTTTCAAGAATTCTATATCATAATTTTGGGGATTATTATCTTTTAATTCAGCGTCAAACTTCACAGGCGAAAAGGCTAAGCTTTCCCGGTTATCTGCTACCTGCCTGACATACTCGCACATTTTCGGCAAATGACAGAATTTACTGTCAGTAAATGTTAGGATATCTCCTGGATCGAGAGGAAAGACATTTTGCCCTATTTCTGGACAGACAGATTTGACATCCTGACAGAACTGTTCGCGGGTGACTGGAAATACAATCTGGTTTAGCCAAGATGAACCATTAACATGCTTGAAGCCATTAGCTCCAGGTGCAATTGCTTTCGGTTGAATCAAACTGATAGTGTAAAGCAGTTGATTGTAGATTGCGTAGGGAAAAGATATACTTTTATTGAACTGATAGCAAACCTCTAACATAGGTTGCCACGTTGCCAGTAAAAAATCTATTTTGGGATAGCGAGATAAGACAAATTTAATTGTTTTCGGACTCAGTACCGTATCGACTTGATTCCAAAAAACACCTGATTCATCAGCAAATACCATGCCATACTCAGGCACACGGTTCTCTGAACGGGTTGTCAATAAAGTTGTCGAACCTATTTTAATTTCATTGAAGTCTTTTAAGGGATAAATTTGAGAATATCCGAGTTGTCGAAGGTAATTTTCTATCAATTTATCCCTGGGAATCAAAACATCGACTGTTTTAGGAAGATAGGCAAGAGACCGAATATCAAAGTGGTCGAGATGTTTATGAGATATGACGAGAAAGTCGAACTCTGGAATCTGTTCATGAATGACTTCCCGCTTAGGACATACTTCATTTGTTCCTCCATAAAAGGGGTCCCAAAGCACCGGGTCCATCAAAACTCTACAATCTTTCGTCTTGACGAAGATAGAAGCATGACCAATCATGTGAATTTCCATAGTTTATTTCCTTATTTTCAGTGTATTATTTGGGTTTATACATTCTGGCTATGATTGTTAAAAATAGCCAAGTACTTTACCCACTTCTTAAAATATTGCTACCGAAAACCCGCCAAAAGTTGTTTTATTTTGAATACTCCACAAGGATTGTAAGTAATTATTACCGATGATGCATTCGTAGAGACGTAAGGCGTGGAACGTCTCCACCCGTGTATTTGTCCTAACAGATGTGTCTATTGCTATAGCATTAAACCCCAAATCCAAAATCAACAGTACCTGGGGCGTGTCAACATGAAACTAAATTTCATCCAGACTGTTAGGTCAGAACCGAGCAGAGACGAAAGGGTTTATGAGGAAAGGAGGAGTATCGTCTTTTTATCCTTCTCTTACCAACGCCTACCAAGGGCGGGGGCGAGGAAAGCGAGGACGAGGAAAGCGAGGCCAAAGGACAAGACGCCCACCAGCTACTGCTTCCAACTCCTCCTCGTTCAACTCGTCCTCTGGCGATGCG
>CAKZMA010001111.1 GCA_937127375.1 uncultured Coleofasciculus sp.
CGGCGGTGCCTGTTGCACCAATGACAGCATTCCCGACAAATTTTCTGCGTTTCATATTCGTCATTTGTCATTTGTCATTTGTCATTCGTCCTTCGCGTCCTACTCAAGGGAGTGCCAAGCAAGCTACATCCTTTGTCAAGGTTTGAGGCTTATTAGCATTGCTGAGAACAGTGTACACCAGGTTCTTAACGGCTCAACATCATCTATAGTGTTTTCAGATGATTTGTGTACAGCCAAAGCACTGAGAGCGTTCCTGAGCAAGGATTGCTTGTTTACATCTCAAATGGAAACGCTATATAGTGATTGTTCAGTCATCAGTTATACATCAAAAAGGGAGCATCCCATTTTGGAAAAGAGCGAAAAGTTATTCGCGAGTTATATAGCAGTTTTCGTTTGAGTGAGGTACATTTCCAGTATTTTCACGTTCCGACATGGTAGCTCTCTCCCCTTGGAATATCCAACTTCTATTGTATGGCGCTGGGCGCTGGAGTGTGAGGATGCCTGGAGAAAATTGTGTAATGAGTCTTGATAATGGGTGCGATCGCGCACCGTGGCTTTGAGGGTGTCCCCGTCGGTGGGGGCGGTGTCTGAATCTCTATTATAATGTTAAGCTCTGGCTAGGACTGTTCTTACATGATGCCTCTAAATAGCAAAGGCAAATTAGGAAGGTTCGACTATCAAGCATATTGACTTTATTAGAGTAGGTTCCATGCATCCTGATACGAAACAAGTTTCAAAACATATGAAAGAATTTGGATTTCATGTGATTGGTAGGGCTATATATGATGTCACTTTTAGTGAGATGATGAGTCCATTTTCCCATGTTTTGTCAGTAGTTCATGCAGCGCATGGAGCAGAAATAATCTTAAAAGCACGAATTGCCGAAGAGCACCCGCTTTTAATCTTTAAGTCTTATCCTAAATCTAGTACTACCACTGGTATGTTGAGTATTAAGGAGCTTTTTAAGCATGGTCGGACATTGATGTACTCGGAGCTACCAGAAGTTCTTTGGGCTTCAACAGGATATAGAATCAAGCAATTGGATAAATATCAGGAGTTTGGTCAATTGCGAAACATGATTGTCCATTTTGCCGCTCCAGCTTTTGATGCTTCTACCGAGACCTTGAAATTTGCCTTTGAAGTTCTTGACCCAATAGTTCGTGACGTTTGGGGAGAAAGCTTCGTTGAATACTCAAGCTATTGGGATGAGGTGATTATTTCTGATGGATATCTACGAGAACAGCTTGAAAGACAAAGCATTCAAGTTCATCCAGAAACGCAGAAATTAATGGAAAGCCCATGACTCCTTGAAAGTCCGGGGCTACGATGATCTGGAAAGTAAATGGAGGGGCGTATGCCAGTCCAACCAACTTCTCTTCCAACTTCCAGCGGTTTACTGCCTTATTATCGCTCTTCTGTCACTTTCGGAAGGGCGAAGCCTGAAACCAGCTAACGCGCCAAATTGGGATGCTCCCATCAAAAATGACGAGTTTCATAGATTGTCAATCTTCAAGACACTTAAATTGAATGGCACTGACTGCTATGCTGGTGGGCAATGCCCACCCTACGATATATTCAGGTTTCGTCGATCTAAAAATGCTTATTTCAGTGCCATTACACTTAAATTGCCGATGACTTGGTTTATATTTGCTACCCTAACCGCTGTTTTTGAATCGCTCAAGGATGTCACCAGCAAACATGGTTTAAAAACCATTAATGTTTATATTGTCTCTTGGTCGTTAATTGTCTTCACGCTTCCCTTATTGCTGCCTCTTTTATTTTTCATTAACATCCCTGAACTGGGGAATCGATTTGGACTTGCCTTGATAGTTGGCGGCAGTTTCAATGTCATTTCGATGATTTTATATATTAAGGCGATCAAGGTATCTGATTTATCGATCACAGTTCCGTTAATTACGTTTACTCCCCTGTTTCTATTAGTCACCTCTCCGCTGATTGTGCAAGAATATCCGACAGTCATGGATGCCATCGGCATGGTCTTGATTGTCGCCGGATCTTATATTTTAAACTTGAAGGAAAAAGCGCAGGGTTACTTGGCTCCTTTCCAATCTCTGTTCCGGGAAAAGGGACCGAAGCTGATGATCCTGGTGGCATTTATTTGGAGTATCACCTCTAACGTTGACAAGGTTGGGGTGCAAAATTCCTCACCAACTTTTTGGGCGATCGCGAATTATTCGTTTATTGCTACGGCGATGACGCCAATCATGTTGTATAAGGCTTATAATCACTTAACCCAAATCCGCCAAAATTTCATCTCCTTGATACCTATTGGACTCTTTCACGGTGCAGCCGTACTCTTCCAAATGCAGGCGATTAACCTGACACTGGTGGCTCATGTCATTTCCATCAAGCGCATGAGCGTCTTACTCAGTGTACTGCTGGGGCATTTTATTTTTAAAGAAAAAGGCATCAAAGAACGGTCACTTGGCGCAGCAATTATGATTTCTGGGGTAGTTTTAATTACCATCTGAGTAAAAATTAATAGAGACATTTTCTTACTTTTTTTGTCTCCAGAGTCTACCAATCGGGTGAATTTTATGACTCTAAACTAATATGCCCCCTACCTGGATACCTGGTAAATGTCTGAAACCATTTAACAACTGGATAAAGGGTCTTGGGGGATTTGATACTGATTATCAAATTGCCACAAACTCTAGCCAAAAGAAAAAAAGCCAGAGTAGCCACAAATAAAAATATAGTTTACGATCAATGTATAGGTTTGTAAATAGACC
>CAKZMA010001112.1 GCA_937127375.1 uncultured Coleofasciculus sp.
TACCATGATACCGTTAAAAATGCCCTTATCAAAGATGATTGGGTTATTACAAATGATCCACTTACCATAGAATGGGGCAAAAAAGATTTATTTATCGATCTAGGAGCCGAAAAACTTATCGCTGCCGAGAAACAAGGACAAAAAATTGCTGTTGAAATTAAAAGCTTCGTTGGCTTATCTGAAGTGGCTAATTTAGAATAAGCTTTAGGGCAGTATATCCTTTATTACGATATTCTTCAACGCTTAGAACCAGAACGCAAACTTTATTTAGCTATTCGCGAGGAAACATTCTCTGATATTTTTGAAGAACCTATTGGCGGAATTTTGTTAGAAAATAAACGTTTGAATTTAATTGTGTTTGATTCGGTGAAGGAGGCAATAGTGCGATGGATACCCTAAATAACTACCATCAAATTATTTATGATATTCTCCACGATTATTTTCAAATACCCTATGCTTACGGAGATTTACAAAGACGATTAATTGTTAGTGAAGATCGGAATAATTACCTACTTCTAACCTTGGGATGGCAAAATAAAAAGCGGGTACATGGTTGCCTGGTTCACATCGAAATCATTAACGATAAAATTTGGATTCATCGAGATGGTACAGAAGACGGTATTGCCAACGATCTGATTGCCGCAGGTATCCCCACAGATAAAATTGTCCTGGGATTTCATCCCCCTGATGTTCGCCCTTATACAGAATTTGCGGTTCAGTGAACGAACTAGGATGAAGCCTAACACTATCTTGGATATACTGTACGTCTTAGTTGTTGGTAAAATTAATTAAATGAAGGCAGTAGTCACCGATAAAGGTTTCAAATTTTTAATGGAATCAACGTGGAGATATTGAGGCGATGAATATAACCCTAACACCAGAAGAGTTGGGCTGGTCTCCTGGTTTTTTTGAGAGGACAGCGGGAAAGTGGCAAGGGGAACCATTGACACGCGGGAAACAAGGAGAATATGAGCAGCGGCTTTGGGAACTTTTGTGATTTATCTGTTAGATACGAATACGTGCATTCTCTATCTGACTCGTCGAAATTCAGCGGTTGTTGAGAAATTGATGACAATTCCACATTTGTACGACAACGAATCTCAATCAATTTTGTCCGGATTTGGTGATTGAATTGCGTCTCAGAGTCACAACATGGAACCTTTTCAATTAGATAGGGAAGTTCTGGTTGCATTTATTAACCAGCAGGAAAATTTTCACCAGTGGGCTTTGTGTAATTGAACTCCAGGGAGTTTTAAAAGACAGCTAGTATTTGCCTTCTTCTCAACTCCCTGGTAGTTTATCCGAGTCTGACTCGCTGAAAAGAAAACTTGCTTTCTTGCTCTCGTTACTCCTACATAGAACACACTAAGTTCTTCTAGAAACTTTGTTTCATTTGCAGAACTTATTCTAATATTACAATCACTCTTGGATTCACACTCACCACACAATGAATACCAGTTTGGATTAGAATATTGTTCCATATCTGGCATGATTACATAATCCCATTCAAGTCCCTTAGCTCCATGAATAGTAGATACAATTACGTTTTTATCGATGTATTCCATATTTTGTTTGAGAGCATTATTCTCAAAAGTATCTTTTATAAAAACTATTTTGTCCTCCAATCCTAGAAAATTATATTCAGTTATTACACGTTTAAGAAATATTTTTAGTAAATCCAATAAAGAGCTAATAATTAATTTGTTTCTGTTTTGCCCTAAAAAATATTGTGAAATTCCTTGATGAAATTCATCTAAGCTTTTCTTTGAAATTATAGGTTTATTCTTGATTTGCTCAAAAAATCTAAAGGAGCATTCTCTATGGAATCTTAAATAATCATAATCTTCGTCACTGAAGAGAGCATAGAAGTAGGGAATTTGGTTTTTTGTTAAGCATTCAATAATTTTGTTAATATTACGTCCTCTCATTTTTACTAAAATTGCAATTTTGTAGTTAGTTGTCGCATTATTGCTTAATATATTAATTTTTTTTAGTATTTCTTGGGCTTCTTCGTCTTGATTTTTTGGATTGCAGAATGCCACTTTAGCATGATAAACAATCTTTGGAGTTGCTGGATTCTCCGCATTTAATCTGATATTCTGATCAAGTAGAAGCATTTGTGGATTGTCTTTAAATCTATAATTTTTATCCAAAGAGACAGTATTCATGCTATATAGATTCTTTGCCTCAACCATGAGATTGGGTATAGCACCGATAAAACCATATATTCGTTGTAGACTATCTCCGATAAATATTACTCTTGTATTATCTGTGATTATGCTTTTCAGAAGTATCCAGCTTAAAATATTAGTATCTTGAAATTCATCAACTATGATTGTTGAAAAATATCTTTGGTAAAATTTAAGTATTTCTGGATAGTTTTGAAACAATTCCAAAACTAAAACAATTATTGCATTAAAAGGAATATAATTTTCGTTTAAAATTTTTTGCTTGACTCCTTCAAAATAATCATTACTGTTTTCAATTATATATTTTATATCAACGGATTTTACGGCTTTATTATAGTCTTCAAATATTTTTAAGCTTTCATATCCTAAACCTGTAATTCTAATCAATTCATCAATTTTAAATTGAGAACTACAAGAATCATCAACCGTTTTTAAAGCATCTATATCAGTCAAATGATCATGTAATAAATAACCATACCGTTTTAAAATATGCCTACAAAATCCATGATAGTTTGAAATAAATAGTTTTTCTTTGGGTTTTACCACATAAGAGTTTTGAGATTGAAGGAGATCAGGCAACTGTTCTGCAACATCTTTTTTTATCTTATAGGCAGCATTTACACTAAAGGTTAAAGCAAGAATTTTCGTAGGGTTTTTAACTTGATTACTAGCCAGCATATAAGCTATTTTGCTGATCATTGTTTTAGTTTTTCCATAGCCTGCTGGAGCTTCAACAATTAGTTTTTTAGAGCGAGAGAAAATAACTTCAATTTGTTTCTCATCATCAGAGTGAAATTTTTTAATTCTATTTTCTAGTTCAGTTGTATCTAGTTTATTGAACATGACTCGATAATTCTACTGCTTTGTTAATTACATCTTGATAAACTTGGGGAATTGAGCTAACGTGCTGACCTAATTCTCTGCCATTAATAATAGTTTTTTTATTCCTTAATTTTTTGACAAAATCATCTTTTGCTTCAGCTTTCAGTGTTCTTATCTTTTCTTCAGGTATAGACTCAAGTTGAGGATGTATTGGACTCTTTGGTTCAAGTGGTATTCCTATGTTTCTAGCTTTCCCAATAATAGATTTTGCTTTATTAGCATCCTCTAATTCCATATATTTTATATAGCCTCTAAACTCAAAACTCTCATATAGGTCTTCTTCAAAATCTTGCCCTTGGGTAAAAAATAAATTATCTATATTTCTAGCTTCATACAAGCTTTTCTTGTCCGAATCGATTATACCAACACTTGAAATTCCAAATTGATTTGATAATTCCATTAAAGGTACTACTGACTCTGAACCCCCTGCTGCAATTATGCTAATCCCTAGTTCGTCTAAATCTACTTGCATTCTTTCAGCAAAAACTGGAAAAGCACCAAGTTCACTGTCACCTTCTACTAAAATTACAGTTTTCGAGAAGAAAGCCTCCTTGATATAAGGCAGGTTCCTCAGTAGTTGTTTTTCGGTTTTTTCCTCTAGATTAATGTTACAACCGCTTTTCACAGTCAACTGACTATCACTTTTATTTAAATAAAATCTGATTATTTGTTTATAATTATCTAGTAGAATATTTGGGGAATGCGAAACAATCAGTATTTGTCCAAGTAGCCTATCTATTGAGAATAAACTGCTTAATAGCTCACTAAAGCCTTCATCATTGTTATTAATTACTCTGTTTAGATACTTCACTAATGCTCTTTGTGCATAAGGATGTAAATGTATTTCTGGCTCATCTATCCCTATTAGTATAGGAATAGCTCTTTCTGAGGTTGATTCATTCTCAATAATGCTTCTCTCAAAACTGGGTCTGCCACTTAAATACAAAAGTTTTTCTAAAAGAGAAAGCGGAATAAGGGTTAAAAATTGAACTCCATAACTAAGATTTTCCAGTCTTTGTCTTTTATCATTGGCTAAAATAATTAACTTTGCTAGCAAGTTATCCTGATTGTCTTCTAAAATTGCCTCTATAGAAAAATCCTTAAATGGTTTAATTTTTTGTAAATTTTCAGTAATGAATGAAAGCATTCCAATGAGTTTATTTCTCTCTATAAAATCAAGGTCTTTAGCTTGATGATTTTGTAAGTATTTGTCTATAATGTGGTTTAAAAATTTGCCAGCACCTTTACTTTGATCAAATTTAAGTTCAGAAGCTGGGTTTCTGAGGGAATCATATTCAATGTAATTGACTGATTTTAAACTACTACTTTGAATAAAACTCGGGGACTCTTTATGTTTAAATTCAAGATTTTTATCTATATTTTCTTGTCGTGCCTCTACATTTAAGTCAGCGCTATTCTTGGGATCAAAAAAATCATCAAATAAACCTTTTTCTATTTCTTCTAGGTTTAAGGTTAAATCTACCTGTATTGGTTTATCAAGGTCATAAAAATCATTTTCACTAAACCTATTTTTACGAAAAATTATATTGAGTAATTTCAGTAAATTAGATTTACCTAAATTATTTTCGCCAATGATAAAATTGATTCCAGAATGAAAGAAGATTTCAATACCATCTAGGTTTCGGTAGTTGCTGATTTTGATATGCGTTATTTTCATGCTTTGATAGGCTTATAATGCTTTTTTAGCTTGAACTTCAACGCCAGGTATGTACCGATTGTGTTAAACAGCGCTGTTGTTTCCGGAGAATCAGTCGCTGAGCAGGGCAAGAGTGTCTTTAGAGTTTCTTTCTTTTATCAAGGCTAGCCGAGCAAACGTAGTATAGCAACATGATACACTCAATTTATATTTTCTTCTATGGCTTCTAGCGCATCATGGCAGGATAGAGCGATCGCACGCCCAAATTTTCTGGCATCCTAGAGATGGTCAAGAGTCCCTTAGCACAGCTTCATGTCCCTTTCCCACTGCACCAAAAAAGAAATCCCGCCAACATCTCAACCCACAGACGTTGATGGGCGTAGAGGTTTTGCAGCATGAAGCCAGATAGCAAGTACCAGCCACTCCTGGAATTTCTGCAACAGAGTAATCAAGATGAAGTCATTCTCACCTTTGCAGAAATTGAGGAAATCATGAATGACACCTTACCCG
>CAKZMA010001113.1 GCA_937127375.1 uncultured Coleofasciculus sp.
CTGAGGAGATAGCCGAGCCGGATTTGCCGCCACCGGAGACAAGTTCAGCCGAGGCGAATTCGTTGACTCCTCCGGTGCAGGTAGAAGAAGAGGATCACAGCAGTGAGGAGGCTGGGGAGAGTCCTGTTGATCAGGATGTACAACCAACCAACACCGATGATTCTGTTGCTGATAAACCAGAACCAACGGAAGACGCTCAATCCGCGATCGCAACTTCAGTGAATCCTTGGTTGGAATTTAAGTCAGCAGCGCTTTCCACCCTGCTCAGATTGATGGCAAAAATGCCAATCGTAGGCGTTTAATCCCAGTTGCGATCGCTCCCTATATTGCTCACCAAAATAAATTGTATTGACAGAAAGAGAGGGTGGTGAAAATGAAGCAAGTGCTTTTGACATCTGGCAATGTTTCCCAGAAACAGACAGCAGCCATGGAACGCAAATCGCCAACTGTTGTTAAGCAGACAAAGCCAAAAACACGACAGTTTCAGGTAACCTATCGAGTGGTTCACTCAACACCTGGACGAGTGCGGTTTCGGATTCCGCGCATTGCTCATGATTCTAACTATGCTCAACGGCTGCAAAGGCTTTTGGCAGCAGAACCCCAAGTTACGTCTGTGCGGTTAAAACCAGCCGCCGCATCGGTGGTGATTCGCTATTTACCCGGTGAACCGGATCGCCAGATGCGTTCCCGGTTAGGGAAACTGATACAGCTTGCTACTAATGCGGCGCTAACGATTCCAGAGAATCCGACGCAGCCAGAGAAGTCACCGGAACCCGGAAATTGGTCTAGATTAAAATTACCGACGTTAGCCACACTGATTTCTCTGATTAGTGGTCCATTGGGGTTATCGTTCCATCCTTTAATTGTCGGCGGGACAATCGCACTAGCAACAATACCTGTGGCTCGACGGGCGATCGAAAGTATTATAAATGAACGTCGTCTCAATGTGGATTTTCTGGATCTAACGGCGATTACAATTATTACTGCTCAACGCCACTTCCTCACCTCCTGTAGTATGTTGGGGCTAATTGAACTGGGTGAGTCAATTCGAGAACGCACGGCGCGTTCCTCTCACAGTCAAACCTTAGACTTACTCAGTTCCTTGGCGCAGGTTGTTTGGGTGGAACGGAATGGCGAAAAACAACAAATTCCGATTGAGCAGGTACAGCCAGAAGATACGGTGATTGTTTATCCGGGGAATCAGATTCCCGTTGATGGGCAGATTCTCCAAGGTAAAGCCCTGATTGATGAGCAAAAACTCACGGGTGAAGCCATGCCCGTGGTGCGAAGTGAGGGGGATAGCGTTTATGCCTCCACATTGGTACGGGAAGGACAACTGTATATTTTAGCCGAACGCATTGGTGCAGATACCCTGGCAGGACGAACCCTGAAATTACTGCAAGATGCCCCAGTTCATGATACTCGTGTAGAAAACTATGCCGCGAAAATTGCCGATCGCATGGTACTGCCGACTTTATTATTAGGTGGGGTCATCTTTGCTCTAACTCGGAATGCGGCGAGGGCGGCGTCGATTTTAACCATTGACTTTGCCACCGGGATTCGGGTATCGGTACCCACTACTGTAATGGCGGCGATGTTAAGTGCAGCACGTCAAGGGATTCTATTGCGGAGTGGGCGGGCGTTAGAACAGTTAGCGCGAGTGGATGCGATCGTTTTTGATAAGACGGGGACATTGACACAGGGCGATGTGGCAATGATTGGGATTAAAACCGCTGATCCCGCCATTTCTGAATTAGATGTGCTGCGACTTGCAGCAGCAGCAGAACAACGGATTACCCACCCGGTTGCGGAAGCCGTGATCCGTTACGCCAATTATCAGGAGGTGATTATACCCCAGCGCGGTGAGTGGGATTACCAAGTCGGTTTAGGGATTCAGGCGCAAATTGAAGGACAGACGGTGTTAGTGGGGAGCGAACGCTTCTTGGTGAAAGAGGGAATTGACCTAGAGTCATTCTATACCGCCCATCCTGAAGTAAAGACAACCGGATATCCAACAATTTATGTGGCAAGTAATGGCAGACTGCTGGGGGTATTGCAATATACCGATCCCTTGCGCCCAGAAAGTGCCGAAGTGATTGCCATGTTGCGGGACGAAATTGGGGCGGAAATTCATATCCTAACTGGGGATAATTGTCAACGGGCGGCGACTGTGGCGGCTCAATTAAATATTCCTCCCAGTCATACCCACGCCGAAGCCTTCCCCCAACGCAAAGCCGAAGTGGTGCAGCAGTTACATGAAGCGGGGAAAACGGTGGCGTTTGTTGGCGATGGACTGAATGATTCAGCCGCATTAGCCTATGCTGATGTATCGGTATCCTTCCGAGATGGATCAGATATTGCCCGCGAAACCGCTGATGTGGTGTTGATGCAGAATAACTTGCAGGGTTTAGTCGAAGCCATTGCCATCGCCCGGAATGCTAAAGAGATTATCCGCCAGAATACCAATATTGTCGCTGTACCTAATTTATCGGGTTTAGCGATCGCGGCAACGGTGGGATTAAATCCGATGACGGCAACTTTAATTAATAATGGCTCTAGTGTCATCGCTGGCGTCAACGGATTACGCCCTGCACTCAAGGGGGATAAAGCGGCGATTGAGGTTGAAGTTGCTAGCGATTAATTGGAGTTTTTCCGACTGTAGGGGCGGGTTTCATTATTATCTGATGTTGTCACCCGGATGTGACTAAACCCGCCCCATCTCCCCTGATTCCGTAGAAGGGCGGGTTTAGTTAAGTTAGAGACACGACAGAACGTTATCGGTAAAACCCGCCCCTACAACCAGGTTTCCCTCTTTCCCTGTTATCTCAACCTAAAAATTTTCAATCTACGTTTGGAGGTGTTTTATGAGTTTATTCAATCTCGAAGATTTAGTCGAAGACATTGGTATTCCCGGTGTTCTTATCGGTGTTGGTGCTGTTGTTCTTGCACCAATTTTTGGTCCGGCGTTGGCGAAAGCAGGCAAACCTGTTGCCAAAGCTGCGATTAAAGGTGGCATTGTCTTCTATGAAAAGAGCAAAATTGTCATGGCGGAAGCTGGCGAAACCTTTGGTGATTTAGTGGCGCAAAGTAAGGCAGAACTAGCGACGGAACAAGACGAGAATAGCATTGTCAAAGTGTCTAATCATCCGGAAACGAATTAACACTGTATCCCTAGGATCATGCATTTTCCTAGGTAGGTTGTTAGAATAACAGTTCCGGAAAAGTTTTTTGAATGAAGGAGGTACATTATGGCGTTTAAAATAACTGATCTGTTTGAAGATCTGGGGGTTCCCGGTGTTGTGGCGGGTATTGGTGCCGTTGTTGCTGCGCCGTTGCTGATTCCGGCTGCTGTCAAGGTGGGGAAACCTGTTGCCAAAGCGATGGTCAAAGGTGGAATTGTCTTTTACGAAAAAGGTAAAGGGATGATCTCAGAATCTGGTGAAGTTTTTGAAGACATCGTGGCAGAAGCAAAGGCAGAATTGGCTGAACAAAAAAGCCAAGCTGAATTGGAACCCGCGCCGAATCGTGAAGGTTAATTTCCATTAACCCTGTAGAGACGTTGCATGCAACGTCTCTACAATTCATGATGCACAATTCATAATTGATAATTCATTATGATTATCACCAATAATTCCAAAATGCCAAAACTGAAGGAAACTACGCCAGAAAGCGGTGCTTCATCCATTTATGCTGAACTGATCAGTCAAACACCAGGGCGAGTGCGATTGCGGGTAGCTCCAGAGTATCGCCAATCTGAGGACATTGAACCGCTGATCAAGCTGTTAAATGAACGTCTAGAGATTTATCGGGTACGAGGTAATATCCACAGTGGCAGTATTACTATTTTTTACGCCCAAGATTACATTAACTTCGAGGGAGTTTGGGCGATTTTGCAGGATTTAGGAGTTACATTCAGCCCAATTCCTGAACAAGAACCGAGACATTCGGTAAATGGTCAATCTGATGCGGCGGCGAGTGTAACTTATGCTGTCACTGATTTCAATCGCCGTGTGAGACGGGCAACAGATGGTAAGGTTGATATAAGATTTTTGATTCCGCTGGGATTTAGTGTTTTAGCGATAAGGCAATTAATCGTTAAGGGATTGATGATAGAAGTGATTCCTTGGTATGTTTTAGCTTGGTATTCCTTTGATAGTTTTATTAAGCTGCATTATACTAGCGAAATTCAGGAATAGTAAGGGCTAAAGCCCATTAAGCCTGGAACTAAAGTTCCGGCTAAAAGCTTAAACCCGTTAAAACGGGTTAGCAAGATTTACTCAGTAAGCTCGATTCTTACTTAAGCTTAAAGATAAGAAATTTATTTCCTGGCGTCCTAGTTTGCAATGTGCGGCTTAAGTCAGCGTAATTAGATTTATAGCACTACGGGGATACGTTAGCATATTTCCCTGTTGCCTGTTGCCTTGTTACCTAATTGTATTTTTCTAACCTCAATGCGTAGTGCTATAAAGGTTTGTGGTGGGTGACAGGCGTTTATGGCGCTAAAGCGCAACTACAAGCGCAACTACAAGCGCAATTACGAACTTTCAGGTTATTGTGTAAGGGAGAGTCTAATGCCTGAGTGACGGTGAATAAATTTAAGCAGGTTTGGCAGCTTCTCAATACGGATATCCGGGATTTAGGGAAACCGGGAGAAATTGCTGAGGCTGGCGCAGAGGTTTCCAAAGCGGGGTTAGAATTAGCGATCGCGTTAGGTTTATTGGGAACGCCAGCCGCACCTGTGGCGGTGATCCCGGCTGGGTTGTCGTTTGTGGGGCTTACTCGCAAAGGGGTGAACCTGTATCGTGATAAGGTTAAGGGCAAGACAAGCTTAGAAGAGTGGGCTGCGATCGCGTTTCCTTTAGCGTATCTGGAACGTTTCGATACATTGGTGCGTGAGAATGATTGGTTAGAGCAAAAAATTGGTTCTGGGATATCAAATCAAGCGGCTAAATCGCAACTGGATCAGCTTGGAGAACTTCAACTTGACCAGAAATTAATTGAAGACGCTTTAACCTATTTTCCTGAATCCCGGTTAGGACAGGCTTTAAATCAACAATTATCCGATTACTTAGAGAAAGTAGGATTAGATCAGTACAGTATTCCTATTGTAACCGGATGGGTAGCCTGGGGAATCTATCCGATAATTGATCAGCTACTCTCCTACGAATCAGAGACGATTACCCAACCCCTACAATTAACCCGCACCGCCGCGCGGGAAACTCAAGCCAGCCAGAAATATGGCAGTATTGAATCCTATTTAACGGAACAGATATCTCCTCATACCAGTAATCCTCTATTACAAACCCAGTGGAAAGTATTGGGTGAAAATTTCACGCTTCCCGATATCTATGTGCCACTGGAAGCCCATTTAGTGGATAAAAATGGCAAAGTTGATAAAAAAGCAGACCCGGTTACTTTAGAACAGTGGGCAAAAAATCAGCTTACGAATCCGGATAAAAACGGTCAAGTCTTGTTCATTCAAGCGGGACCCGGACGGGGAAAAAGTGTCTTTTGTCGGATGTTTGCCAATTGGGTGCGAGAACATCTTCATCCCATCTGGACACCGATTCTGATTCGACTCCGGGATATTGACGCCTTTGAAAACAATATCGAAAATACCCTCCGCGCTGCGGTTAAGGCAGATTTTGTTAAGAGTGATGATGGCTGGTTAACTGACCGCAATACCCGATTTTTATTCGTCCTGGATGGATTTGATGAATTGCGAATGGAGGGAAGAACCACAGGCGGGATTGAAAAGTTTCTCAAACAGGTGGGAAATTTTCAAACCAGTTGTCAGCAAAATCCTCAACTAGGACATCGGTTTTTAGTCACGGGTCGAGAATTAGCTTTACATGGGATTGAACAATTTCTACCTCG
>CAKZMA010001114.1 GCA_937127375.1 uncultured Coleofasciculus sp.
TAGAAGAAAATGTCGAAAAATTCCAAGAGAAATACTATCAAAATCAAAATACAGTGCGTCTGATTAAGGGACACATGACTTATGGGTTACATAAAGTATTGGATTGTCCCTATACCTACATTACAGTATTAAGAAATCCGGTGAGCCGAATAATTTCTGTATATTATTATCTGCTTCAAAGCAATTTGCATCCTCAACATCATTTAGTTAAAGGTAAAACTTTGGCGGAATTCGTTAGTAGTGGGACAGCCCACAATAATGGCCAAACACGGTTTATTGCGGGTCAATATAATCCGAGCGATAGAGGACAATCCATTAATCTTTTGGAAAGAGCCAAGAATAATTTAAAAGAAAACTTTACCGTTGTTGGGTTAACCGAAAGATTTGACGAAACTCTGATGTTATTAAAACGTAAACTTGACTGGGTCTATATGCCTTTGTATGTAAAGCAGAATAAAAGCAAGAAACCTGACAAAGCAACTATTACTGAAGACACAGTCACATTGATTCAAAATCAAAACTCATTAGATATTGAACTTTATCAGTATGCAACAGAAATATTTGAACATAGACTAAGCTTAGAAAATTATTATTTCAAAAAAGATTTGAAAAAGTTTTTGTTGTTAAATAAAATATATCAACCTGTTGGTCAAGTATCCTCAAAAGCTAGATTGATTCTGTTCATGTTTAAGTCTGGGAACAAAAATAGGCAAAATTAAAAAGTATAACCCCAGGAACTGACCAAGAAAACACCGTTAAGTACATAAATAGATAAAAATACGATATCATGGGTTAATAATAAGCATAATTAGCCTTGTCACTGTGAATCTTAGACTATTTTCGGGTAGTGTTCTAGCGTACAGTTACAATCATCTAATTGGACACTTACCATCTCACATAATCCGCATAACTTATCTAAAAGCTTACTTAGCCGAGATAGGTAAGGGAACATCCGTACAAATGGGATGCCGATTTCTGAATGGTAGAAAAGTTCATCTAGGTAATCGCAATGTGATTAACTTCGGCTGCTTGTTTGACGGTCGCCACTACCACATCCGTACCGGAGCTGATGTGTCCATTGGTCCGGAAGCAACTCTCTTAACACTGGGACATGATCCACAGTCACCGGAATTTGGTGACAAAGGTGGGGATATAATTATTGGCGATCGCGTCTGGATTGCTTACCGAGCTATTATCTTACCAGGAGTCACTATTGGTGAGGGAGCTGTCGTTGGTGCCGGTTCAGTGGTCACAAAAAATGTAGAATCTTATAGTATTGTGGCAGGTGTGCCGGCAAAAAACATTGGTAAGCGAAATTCCCAATTGATCTATAATTTACACTATTCTGCTTTTTTGCTATGACTCAGTCGTATAAGTATGCCAAGAAAAACTTGATAGAATTAAAGGCTTATTAAAAAAAAATGCCGTTTCCCCTGACCCGTCAAGAATTCCAAGATTATTGCTATAGACCTAAAGTTCTGGCAAATAGCTGTCCCAAGTCGGGAACTAATCTACTTATACGAATCCTTTCGTTGTTTCCTCTGCTAGTTGATCGTTGGAAGTATAGCATTGTTAGAGGGAATTTAAAATTACCAGAACAGTTTCCTATCATTCGCAAAGGGCAATATGTAGTCTCACACTTGCATTGGAGTCGGGAACTGGTTGACGCTCTTAACAGAGCTAATATCAAGACTCTATTTATCATCCGTGATCTGAGAGATGTTGCCGTTTCCCGCGCCTATTACCATACTTATTCACTAACGAGCCATCCAGCCTATACCTACCTCAACTCGTTCAAGTCTGATGCTGAACGACTCATGGTTGCTATTCGTGGGATAGATAAAGCGGGTATGGGATTCTGCTCAATAGGTGACTGGGCTAGAAGTTATACACCGTGGTTGGATGAACCAACGTGTCTCACGATTCGTTTCGAGGAACTGATCGGAAGTGCTGGCGGCGGAAATGATCAACAGCAGGTAAAATCTGTCCGCGCGATCGCCTCTCACTTAAGACAGGAGCTTTCAACTAATCAGATTCATGAGATAGCCAGTCAAGCCTTCTTCACAAAGGCAAATACATTTCGCAAAGGACAAATTGGTGACTGGAAAAATTATTTTAGCGATGTCCATAAACAAGCCTTTAAAGAAATTGCCGGAGAAGCTTTAATTCGATTAGGATATGCTAATGACTATGATTGGTAATTGGTAATTGGTTAATAGCATTCGCCGCCGAATATTGGAAATGCGCTGTTCACCTTGGATTTGCTGTCAACTGGGTGCTCGTGAACATTATGCTATCCCACTAGCATTAAACCAACAGGGAAAACTTGCCCACTTGATTACCGATGCTTGGGTCTTACCTCGGTTTCCACTCAACTTGCTACCGAGATCTGTTTTAGCGAATTTACGCGATCGCTTTCACCCTGACTTAGCCCAAGCCTCCGTCCACGCCTTC
>CAKZMA010001115.1 GCA_937127375.1 uncultured Coleofasciculus sp.
CAGGGAACAGAATTTATGTTCAGATACCTATTGCTTTATGGTTGCTTTTTGAGCGGTGGTATAGTTATCGTGCATGATGGCGGTGGTGATACAGGAGATAGAGTCTCGGTGTGAACGCTTTTATTCAACTTGACCCCTTTGATTTAGTTTGGGGATTGGGCATGATGGCGATCGCGATTGGTTTATCCAGTTGGCAGGGTTTAGGATTGGAGTTACCGTTAGCGATCGCGACAGGGCGAACGGTGATACAGCTTTTGGTAGTAGGGTTTTTTCTGGGGGTTGTCTTTGCCTTGGATAACCCCCTGGCAGTTTTAGCCGTTTTACTGGTAATGCTAACCATTGCAGCAATTACCGCCCGTAACCGGATTGGCAAAAAGATTCCCCGACTATTCTGGGTAGTATTCGGTTCGATTTTCTTCTGTAGTGCCTTAACGTTGATTTATACCAATCTACTGATTATTCAACCGGACACCTGGTATCAGCCCCAGTATCTAATTCCCTTGGGTGGTATTGTTTTGGGCAATGCCATGAATGGATCTGCGATCGCAGGTGAACGGTTGGTGAGTACGATTACCAGTAGTCGCTTGGAAATTGAAACACACCTGAGTTTGGGTGCTACCCCCCAACAAGCCGTGGCGGGATACCGCAAGGATGCTATCCGCGCCGGATTGATTCCTACCCTAAATCAAATGATGGTGGTGGGGATTGTCACATTACCGGGAATCATTACAGGTCAACTGCTGAGTGGTATTGACCCATTAAATGCGGCATCTTACCAAATTTTAATCATGTTTATGATTGCGACAACTAACCTCACTACTACAATCTTGGTGACTCAGGGTATTTATCGTCAATTTTTTAATGTTCAAGCCCAGTTAAAAATTCCTTAAAGGGTTATTCGTCATTTGTAATAATTTTGCCACACGGTCAGGGCGGGTTTAGTCACATCCGGGTGAAGCAAGAAACGATAGTAGTGAAACCCACCCCTACCAACCATGCCCTCGAAGGTTGTGAAGGGTCAAAACTTTTTCATTTGCACCCCAACACCCCTGCTTCTGTAAGTGATGCTACGATAGCCCTAGTTTAGACAGCACCTAGTATGAGTTTTTCTTTTGTTACCCCCCGTCGCCTTCTCGCTTCTGGTCTGTGTTTGGGTGTTCTGAGTACCTTAGGGTTAACTGTCCGTTCTCATTCATTGCTATCACCCGCCGTTGCTGAAGTGGCGATCGCATCCACTAAAAACGTCACGGCTGATGATGTGGTGGGTACATGGCAAGGGGAATTAGCACCCGGTCAAATGATTACCTGGATTTTGACGCCAGACGGCAAACTCTTCATGACTGCCTCACCCGTTGCTGATGAACCACAACAGGCGTTAGAAATGCGTTACCAGGTAGAAAGCAGTACCAAGCCGATGGGTTTGGATATAGACTTAGCGCGGGGGGCGACTGTCATGACAATTTTTGAAATGACTCCCGAAGGTCAAATGCTCGTGCAAATCGCGGGAACAACTCCAGGAGAAGAACGACCTGAAGAGTTTAATAATGCGACAGTGTTTGAGAAAGTTTCAGATACAACA
Source organism: uncultured Coleofasciculus sp. (assembly GCA_937127375.1). Classification (GTDB taxonomy): domain Bacteria; phylum Cyanobacteriota; class Cyanobacteriia; order Cyanobacteriales; family Coleofasciculaceae; genus Coleofasciculus. Next base: position 1,580 of record CAKZMA010001115.1, read on the forward strand.
ACATTACCGCCAAATACACAAATTGATGATTTTCAAAGTCGCTAGAACATCAGTTTAGTCGTCCAATCATCTAATATTAAGCCCTTCACAAACAGGAGCGGTGACACCTTGCTCCTGTAAGATGGGATTATCGTGGACTTCACCAAATGCCTGGAGTAAACCCTGAGTATCTGGCATAGTTGTGTTCTCCTTCTCATTAAGTTGGCACTATTGCTAGTGTCTAGGTTACTGTAGCACGCTTCCCAGGTTCTGGTTGCATAACTAGAGGAAGATTTGGAAGATGACCGAAGATCACAAAGATGGGGAGATGAGTGAATGGGATTAGGTGTGAGACAATAATAGACGGTGTTCTCCTCGATCAGAAGCGACTATGCAAACCAGCGATCGCACAGATATCAGTTCCCAGCCTCAGCATCCTCTATTCGCCGCCCGGACAGCAACGGTGAGACGTACCACGGGTGAAACCGATGTACAGGTTAGCCTGAATTTCGATGGTACAGGAATCTGTAGTGCTGACACAGGTATCCCCTTTTTGGATCACATGTTGCATCAGCTATCCTCTCATGGGTTAATTGATTTAGACGTGAAAGCCACGGGTGATATCGAAATTGACGATCACCATACCAATGAAGACGTGGGCATTACACTGGGACAGGCGTTTGCTCAAGCATTAAGCGATCGCAAAGGGATTGTCCGCTTTGGTCATTTTATCGCACCCTTGGATGAGGCATTAGTCCAAGTGGCACTCGATTTTTCGGGGCGTCCTCATTTAAGCTATGGCTTAGAGATTCCGACTCAACGGGTTGGCACCTACGACACGCAACTGGTGCGGGAATTCTTTGTTGCATTGGTGAACCATAGCCAAATGACGTTGCACATCCGCCAACTGGATGGAATTAATTCTCATCATATTATTGAAGCCACATTTAAAGCCTTTGCGCGATCAGTTCGTATGGCAACAGAAATTGATCCGCGTCGCGCTGAAATGATTCCCAGTTCTAAGGGGGTTTTGTGACTTAATAATCATTGGTCTTATGTCGTTTGTCACTTTCTAAAAAATGGTACAATATCATCTCGCTCTTTATTACAGCGCAAAGCGCTGTATAAATCTGATATCGGGGCAGTGAATCTAATGTAGGGGCGGGTTTAGGGGCAAAATTAACAGACAAACCCATAACCTTTCGACAAAACCCGCCCTGCTCCACCCTATCACCCAACTGATCACCTCAATCCCCCATCTTTCCTACATCTTTGGCGTGCGATCGCGGTTGAAAATCAGGTTTATTTTGTTGTCGGGTTTGAGGTTAATTGATAAATTTAGGTGGGGATTAGGGCGGGTGCAAGTTGTTTATGTTGAGGTGGGTTTACTCATCTAATCCCTAAACCCGCCCCTACATCTTTTGACAAAAGACATACAACAAATTAAGCCATTGGCGGAACTGTTAATCCTTTGAGCGATCGCGCTTTTTCTAGACTCAACCCTTTACACTGCACCAGCACCGCAAAACCTCCCAATCCCGTGGGGTTAATCAGTTGATGTAAAGCATCCCGACGCTGCATAATTCTAATCACATCCTGCGCCCCCGCCATCGCTTGTCCCTGATGGCTTCCTGATCCTGACAGTGCTGAGATGCGATCGCCTAATCCTAATGCCATTAAAAACAACCCTTGTTTAGTCAATTCTACGGTTTGTAATCCAGACAATTCTCCTTGCCGTTCCAACGCCGTAAAATTCACATGAGCGGTAATATCTTGTTGCCCAACATTTACATAAGGATTATCATGATGGCGGTGACGATAATAGCATTTTAATGTTCCCTGATGTCGGACGGGTAAATAATAGCGATCGGCAGAATACCCATAATCAATGGTTAGCAAAAATCCTCGTTGTAGCTTATTGGTAATCGTCTCCATCCAATCCAACGCTGCCAAATTCACTTCAGTTCGATAGCCATCTGGATACGCACCTGAATATAAATCAATTCCTATCCATTGAAAATACTCATTTAACTGAGGTGTAGAACTATCATTGGTAACTTCGCCAAAATGAATCTCATCTACTTCTGTCGTTACCGTTGTCACATACACTTCCCGAAGCTTTCCCTTTTCCAGCACAACTTGATGCACTGGAAAGGCATCCACGAGTTCATTAGAAAAACAACACCCGATGATTGAGTTGTCTGGTATTTCATCAAAGGTACACCAGCGTAACGGTAAACCCGGTAGATTCAACTGGGTTAAAACTTGCTGTTGTTTACTGATCAATCCCGCTGCTTTTTCGACAATGATATAGTCTAACGCCGCAAAACAGTCTGGATACTGTCGATATAAATAATTCAAAACATCAGCCGCAACCAATCCTTGACCCGCCCCCATTTCCACCAATGTAAAGGGTTCGGGGTATTCCAGAATCTCCCAGATTTGGGCGAACTGTTCTGCCAGTAACTCACCAAAATCATGACCCAGATGGGACGAGGTAAAAAAGTCTCCTTCAGAGCCAATATTAACTGCACCCGTAGCATAATATCCCTGTTGGGGATGATAGAGGACTAAATCCATATATTCGGCAAATGAAATACGCCGATTTGGTGTCGCCACAATTGTATCGGCAATTAGGTGTCTTAAGGATTTATCTTGGGGGGATAATGACATGAGTACAGATTGGGTAACCGAGTAGAGACTCGGGGAAGCAGGGGAAGCCTGTAGAGATGCGATCCAGAAGCGTCTGGAAAGCAGGGGTTGTAGGGGCGAGTCGCTGCATAAATGTGGAGGGTAAGAATTAACCTGTCTCGACTCGCCCCAGTCTCAATCGTTAATCTCAGAAAGGGGACTGTATTATTTAAATCATTAAAGAGCGCCCCCACAAACTGATATCAATTAACCAAGGGCTGAGTCGCGATCGCATCGAGTCCCACCGATTTCAATAAGTCTGCCCAAGCCATTTGAAAGGAGGAATCCTCTGGATTAGATTGTCTAAGTTGAGCCAGGGTTGTCAGAGTATCAAACCAAATACCATTTGCCCCATACTGGAGAGCCTGTTCTAACAAAGGTTCTCCGTCTAGCTGATTTAATGTTCCATTCGGCTTAATTCGTTTAATCACGCCTTGGACTCCGGGACTATCGGGCGTAACTTGTGCGCCACAAATCATCAGAAACGACCAATGATACGTTTTACCCATTTCTAGCTTGGATGCTTCATCAGGGAGCTTTACGCTGATAATCCCTGCTTGTTTGGGTATGGGCAAGGTTGTTTCGTAATAATAATCCTCATTTTCGTCCTTAAGCACAAAGAGTGCCTGCTTCGCCGTGGTTTTAGGGACGTAAACAAAAAATGTCGGGCGCTCTGCAACGGTTAATCCTTGGCGAGTCGCGGGCATTACAGGCGTAATCGCTGGCTCAAGTGCCTTCGCATCTTGAGGACATCCGCCATCACGAGTCCCTCCCCCTTCCGTATTGTTGGGTAAGGGTGGATCACCAGTTGGTGGCGGTGTGAAGCTTACCGTCACCATCGAGCGACTGGCTAACGTTCTAGCCGGCGTAACTTCTTGCGCCTGCACGGGTAGCCCCTCAATCGGCAGGATATTCCACACCAGACTGATGACAAAGAAGCTTATATAAATGTAGTAACGTTGCCAAGTCATGAGCATAATCCTCTTGAACAGTAAATGCCTTGGCGAATGACACTATTAATCTTAAACAATTTCGTTTATAATAGCCAGTCTTCACCCCTTGATTTTACTCAACCCATAGGAATAAAAATTGAGAAGATTTATGTTGTAATAAGTCTTTCTATGTAAGGTTGATCACAAAAATACATCTAAGTCTGCCCTGCGATAATCCCCCTCCGGGATTTTTGATGAACCTGAGCTGCCATCTG